>JBAZXJ010000137.1:0-4875 GCA_041659865.1 Candidatus Margulisiibacteriota bacterium
CAAATGAAGCTGTATGTAAAAGAACTCGCCTCCCAGATCCCGGCTACTGTACTCAAGGTCTGTCAAACTTATAAAGATAATGGTTTCCAATGCTGGCTGGTCGGCGGCTGTCTGCGCGATTATTTTCTGGTCCATAACTTCCAGGATATCGATCTGGCAACTGATGCTTTGCCGGCAGAGACCCAGGACCTATTTGCCCATACTACCGATATCGGCAGTGCTTACGGGACCATCCTGGTCAAAGAGGACGGCATGGCCCTGGAAGTAACTACCTTGCGCCAGGAAGATGATTATGCTGACGGCCGGCATCCGGAGCAGGTGGTCTTTGCCAAAGATCTCAAGGCAGATCTGGCCAGACGGGATTTTACGGTCAACAGCTTGGCCTATGATCCCTTAAGCCGGGAGCTTTTTGACCATTATAATGGACTCAACGACCTGCAGAACAAACTGCTTAAAACTGTAGGGGATCCCCGAAAACGTTTTCGTGAAGACGGCCTGCGCCTGATGAGAGCCTGCCGTTTTATCGCCCAACTTGGCTTTGAACTGGAAGATCAAACTTTTCTGGCCCTTCAGGAGACCAAGAACGCACTAAAAAAAATATCCCAGGAACGAACAGCTAGCGAGTTCAATAAACTGATCGAGGCACCTTTTGCGGAGGACGGATTAAGAGCCATGCTGGAGACCGGGCTTCTGGAGATCAAGTTCCCTGAACTAGCCTCTTTTTCAGAAGAACAATGGCAGCGTTCGTGGCCTTTGCTTAAATTGGCAGAACCTGGCTGGCGCAGTCTGGTCCTGGCCAAGCTCATCAGCGATGAACAGGGAATTAAAACCGCCGAAAGATTCCTGCAGAATTTGAAATATAACAAAGCCCAGATCGCAAGTTATCTGCTGATCATCGCTAATTTACGCATCCTGTATGACAAACAGGCTACCGATTCAGCTCTGCGTGCTTTCATCCAAAAGATCGGGAAGGGGAATACCCTGCTCTGGTTAAAGCTTTACCAGGTCTTTGATTCCCTGTATAACAACCACAGCGCCAGTGAGCTAAAAAAGATGGAGAAGCGTTTCCAGGAGCTTTGTCTTGATCCCTTGACCATAGAAGAATTAGCCTTAAAGGGTGATGACTTGCTTAAAATGGGTATCCCAAAAGGGCCTAGAATAGGCCAGATAATGCGCAAATTACTGGAAATAGTTATAGAATATCCGCAAAAGAACAGTTGGAGCCAGCTGATAGGATATGCCAAAGAGTTAAGTAACATGCCTTAAGCGAATAGGCCCAAATGCTTGAATTTGCTTGACTTTGGCCTTGTGATTTGGTTTAATTTTAATATATATAGTAGGGGGAAGCAAAGCTGCTCCTCTACATTTGGGGTCATAAGGGGGAATAATTGCCAAAATATTTATTAGGAGCTTGCCTGGTCCTGCTGCTCGCGGTATCGGCCATACCCAAGTCCCTTTGGACAGAAGAAGCTAGTTCTCCATATAGCGCTTCCCGGGCCCATAAAATCGGCGATATCATTACTATCCTGATCGAAGAATCTACCAGCGCGGCCCAGTCCGCCGGAACGAATACCTCCAAGAAAACAGGGGTTAATGCTGATATGCTGACCAATTGGTCGCGGGTCGCATCT
Source organism: Candidatus Margulisiibacteriota bacterium (assembly GCA_041659865.1). Lineage (GTDB taxonomy): Bacteria > Margulisbacteria > JBAZXJ01 > JBAZXJ01 > JBAZXJ01 > JBAZXJ01. Next base: position 1,632 of record JBAZXJ010000137.1, read on the forward strand.
GCTTTAGGTACCAGCCGCGACGATATGCGTAATAAGGGCCAGATCAGCGCAGGCGACAGCTATGAAGGTACTGGCGAAACGACCAGGCGCAGCATGGTCAGGGCGAATATTTCCGCTACGGTAACGAATGTGTTGCCTAACGGACGCCTCTACCTGATCGGTACGCATAAAGTCAATGTCAATGACGAGACCCAAACGATAATTGTTGCCGGTATCATCAGACCGGAAGATATTTCGGCGGAAAATGCGATATACTCCTCGCAGATAGCTGAGGCCCAGATCTCGATCAAGGGCAGCGGGACCGTCGCTTCCAAACAGACGCCTGGGATCTTGTCGAGATTATTCGGCTGGATGTTTTAGTTATTGATAGTTATTTTTGCTACTGACGACTGACTACTGGCTACTGGATACTAATTAAGGAGACTTGATTTGAATAAGAAAATAGCCATTTTGACGATCTTACTCATCGCGGTAGCATTTATGCTTCAGGCGCAAAATCCATTAGTACGCATCAAAGATATCGCCAGGATCCAGGATGCGCGGGCTAACCAATTACTCGGCTTCGGTCTGATCGTCGGTCTGCAGAATACCGGGGACACCTCGCGCAGCGGGATAACTGAAGTAGCCTTGAATAATTTATTGATCAAAATGGGCCTGCCTCGCGGCACGGATAATAAAAGCAAGAACATCGCTTCTGTCATGGTAACAGCAGAACTGCCGGCCTTTGCCCAGGAAGGGCAGAATATCGACGTTTCGGTCGCCTCGCTTGGCGATGCGACCAGTCTTAAAGGCGGAACTTTGATCCAGACCCCGTTAACCGCGGCTGATGGCAAAGTTTACGCAGTAGCCCAGGGAACTCTCCTTTCTGGCACCAAGGAAACCTCATCGCGCGGTCAGGTAAAAACAGCGGCCTATATTCCCGGCGGAGCGATGGTGGAACGAACGGTCACCATAGACTTGCGTTACAAGAATGTCCTGACCATCGTACTCAACGATCCTGATTTTTCTCTGGCGAGCAAAATAGCTGAAGTCTTGAACCAGAACAATATCAGCGGTTGCAAGGCCGCGGATGCCGCCACCGTTAAGGTCCCGCTTACAGGTGATGATAGGGATAACATTGTGGCCTTGATCACCAAGATCGAGAATCTTAAGGTTGAACCTCAGACCACCGCGAAGATAGTGATAAATGAAAAGACCGGAGCGATCGTCGTTGGCCAGCATGTGGTAATACTGCCAGCGGTCGTCAGCTACGGCAGTCTGAACCTGGTGATCAGCGAGGAAGGGAATTCTCTTTCCATGGGTGATGAGGAAGCCAAGATCGTTGAGCTCCAGCCAGATCCAACGTTAGGCAGTTTAGCTAAAGCATTAAGATCTATCGGTGCTACGACCTCTGATCTGATCGCCATACTACAGGTATTAAAAAGGTCCGGCTCTTTGCCGGCAGAACTGGAGATCATCTAGGTGCAGATCAGTCCGGTCGATTTTTCTCCAATGATCAGCGAAGCGGGTAAAACTGCTTTAGGGAAAACGACCGATCCGAAAGAGGAATTCTTGGTCATGTTCTTAAAGCAGATCATGGCCTCGCCTAAAAGCGTACTTTTGGAGGATGAGGAAGGCTTGTTCACCCAGCAAAACAAGGAAATGGCCAATGACCTGGCCAGCGAAGCGATGATCAGACAATTGATCAATGACCGCAGTAACGGTCTTTATGACAAGTTCTATAGCAAGGATCAGTAAAATATGGCGACCAGTAAAGGTAAGCATTTAGATATTTCCGCCTTGCAGAGCAAGGAACAGCTGAAGAAAGTCGAGAAAAAGGCTGACATCTCGGACGCTTTCGTAGAAGAATATATGCCGATGGTGAAATTAGTGGTAGGAACGATAGTTGGCGCCGGCAAGCTCCCGCCGGGTATGACCTACAACGATCTGGTCAGCTACGGAGTAGAAGGCTTGATCAAGGCTTGGCATAATTTTGACGAAAAACGCGGCGTGCTTTTTAAAACCTATGCTTCCTATCGGGTCAAAGGCGAGATCATCGACCGGCTGCGTAAAGAATGGCGTTACCGCAATCCGGCCGGCTACAAAAAACTTCAGGCCAAGATGGAAGATAATATTTCCCAGTTCGCTTCTGATGTGGCTGCTTCGCCTGAGGATAGCGTTGCTAAACAGCCAGGCGATCCGGTGCAAAATGTTGTAGCCCAATCAGCGATCGTTTATTTATTGTCTCTGGACAGCATGGAAGTTTCCAGCGAGGCCGCTGGCTTCAAGGATTCCGCGGAACACCTGGTCGAAGATATGGAATTCGCCCGCGAACGTGCCATCCTCTGGGAGGAAGTAAAAAGCATGGATCCGGACGAGAAGAAGATCGTTCATTTGTTTTATATCGAGAACAAAAAACAAAATGATATCGCTGATATTTTAGGCTTATCAAAAAGCAAGGTCAGCCGAATGCATGTCAAGCTGGTCCAGAAGCTCAGACGCAGATTACACAGGAGGTTGAACGGCTGATGTCACTATTTAATCCCGTAGTTGAACGTCTGGAAGGCGGAGTTCGATACGAAGCACAAAAGGCTTCGGTCGTGGCCCATAATGTCGCTAATATGGATACGCCAGGATATCAACGAGTGAGTTTTTCCAAGTCGCTCAATGAGGCCAGGAAGAAACTGGGTATTCCAGAAGATAAAACCGATGACTATGGTGATGGTTCTGTAAATCTGGAAAATGAAATGGCCACTCTGGGCAAGACCAAACTTCGGCATTCTTCTTATCTGAAATTAATTGGCCTGCAGTATGGTATCTTGCGCAAAGTCGTTTCGCAGGGTAAAGGATAGTTTATCAGAGGCCCCCTAAATCCCCCTAAAGGGGGACTTCGAGGAGGAAGCAAGGATAGAAATGAACAGGGACCAACAAGTAGCAAAAATAGCTGAAAATAAGGGCATCATGGGCCTGATGGATATCAGCCGTTCCGGCATGGTAGCGCAAAGCGAGAAAATGCGTATCATGGCTGAGTTGGTCGCCAATATGGACGTGGTCTATGAGCAGGGTAAGTTCAATAATAAAAGAGTTACCTTTCAGGAGACCCTGGATAAAGCTGTCAACGGTAAAGGCGAGATCAGGGGAGGGGTTACGGCGAAGATTGAGGAAGATCAGACGCAGGTTGAAAGATTCTATGATCCGGCAAATCCATACGCCGACAAAGAGGGTTTTGTCTATTCACCCAAGATAAGCTTTTCTCAGACCATAA
>JBAZXJ010000138.1:0-4834 GCA_041659865.1 Candidatus Margulisiibacteriota bacterium
CGACCCAGTCGCCTACGGCAGGAAAGCTGGCTTTACCATCGGATCCGTAGCGGAACTTGCCGGATATTTCCGCGCAAAACTCCCCGGCTTCGCCCAAAGCGGAATATTTTCCTCTGTCTTCCCGGGTGATACGCAGTGCCGACAGGCCTTGTTCCCGAAAAGGCTGGAAATTCTCTTCAAAGTTTGGGCCCCAGCCCAGCTCGGCTAAAAGCATTAGCGTTCTTTGCTCCTCTTCCCTGCGCAGCTTAGACAATATCCCTTGTGCACGCAAATAGTCCCTCCGCATTGGGGGCAAGACCAGCGCAGCGATTCCGTCTGCATGAATTTCCGGATGCCATTTTCCTTGATGTTATTAAGGTTCTTCAGCATGCTCATCCCGTACCTGGTCCGGTATCGTTTGTCCAGATGTTTCAGGGCAGCGCAGGGCATCTCTTTGCACTCATAACAATACTTGAGTTTCCCTTTGCGCAGGACCTCACAGGTCCTGATCTTGCATCTTAGGAGGCTGACCGGCTTTCCGGCGTCCGCCGTTCTGCAGCCGGCACATTTATTCTTTGGCCGTAAATAGGCAGAACAGATACCGCAGTTCATACCGCAGGGAGCGATCAATTGGAGCTTGCTCAATGATCTCATGACAGGTCGATATCGTATTTGGCGATCACTGGTGTCTTAGGCGGTTTCCCGATTATTACAATGGATTCTCAGCACAAAACATAAGAATAAGACCAAACAGACGATCACAGTAGCAATAACGCTGGGGTATTGTCCGCTAAAACCGCCAGAGGACAGATGTTTAAGCAGTATCCCAAGATACGCCCAGATCAGCACCAGGCCATATGCGATATTTTTATCCTTGTGCATGCGTAATATTCCGATCAAGGCTCCGACCAGCAAGATAACGCTGGTCCAGACAAAGTCGGCAACCCCAAAGCCATTCCAGCCGATACTCACCAAGAACACGGTGATATTGGCGATCGCCGCCACTGTGATCCAGCCGAAGTACACGCTAAAAGGAGTTGAAATAAATATTTTTTCCCGTGAGGTCAGCTGTTCAACACGGAGAATATCCGCGATCTTGATCAGGAGCACGAGCAGTACCGCCATAATGAGCACCGACAGGCCGATCAGATCGTAATGCCAGGAAACGATCCAGGAAATATTGGCGAGCGATGTAGCGATAAAAAGGACATTGACCTTCTTTAAAAGCTCTTCTTTCTTTAGACCGCTCTCTTTGCCAAATGAGATGAATTGATAGAGCACATATCCGGCAAGCAAAAGGTAGATCAAACCCCAAATGGAAAAGGTCAGCCCGGCTGGCGCAAAAAGATTCGGATAGGCGTCGGATATTGCTCCGGTAGAACGATCATTGATCGGCAGGGCGTTGGCCAAAACATTCACCACCACCATGGCGATATAAGCAACTGCCGTAAAAGCTTTTATAAGCATATTAACCGTCCCCCTTCTTTAGTCCCATTATGATTTAAATACACACCACTGCTAACAGTCGCTCTAGCTGAGAAGCAGATCATCTTCCCCTGATCACAACTAACGGCCCGGCGCTCTTGATCTGCTCTGTTATATATGATCTCCTAACCAGGTTCTTTCAGCAGAGCCCAGCCCTTTGCCAGGACGAACCTGAACCAATAACCGGCGGCAAGTGAAGTTACAATAGCCATTAAGACCAGGACCGCGAAAAAGGTCTCGTTGATAATACCGATGTCAAAAGCGATCGTGGCCACGACGATGCCCGGCCCGCCTCTGGCGTTCATAGCAACGCCAAAATTTATGCTGGAAAGCCAGTCTTGCTTGGCTAATTTAGCAGCAAACACTGTTCCCAGGGTTTTCACAACGACCGCAAAGAATAAAAAGGCTAAAAAGAACCGAATATCCAGATGATGGATCAGATCAAGTTTCAAGCCTACCACCGCAAAGTAGATCGGGATGAAGAAGCCCAAGCCGATCTCCTTGATATGGACTTTGACACTGTTAATGGTCGGATTAGGGGTCATGCCGATGACAATCCCGGCCAGAAAAGCGCCAAAGATCATATTAACGTTCAAAACGCTGGCGATGGCCGCGAATAAAAAGCAAACGAACAATACATAACCGGTCGGCGAGGACTTGATCATAAGGTTAAAACGCGAGGTATTACTTAACTCCAAAAGCTTGGGCATACCGAACAAGGCTACCGCAAAGAAGGCAAAGGTCACCATTACCTTGGTCAGGATCACCGAGATCGACAAAGAGCCTCCGCTGACCAGACTTGTAGCTATGGCCAGCGCTATCCAGAGCAGAACATCTTCGATGGTCGCAATGACCAGGACGATCTTGGCGAATCTGGTATCCATGATGCCCAGATCGATGAAGATCTTGGAGATGACCGGGATCGAGGTGACCGCCACCGCGATCGCGATGATAACCGTTAGAGAGAGCATATCGCCTTTTACGCCCAGGTAAGGTGTGAAATCATAGCATTGCGGGATGAACCAGCCGATCAGGAAAGGTATCGCGGTCGCGCCCAGCAAGATATACGCAGTTAATTTCTTATCTTCTTTGCTGATGGATTTTTGAACTTCAAATCCCGAGATGAACATCAACAACAACAAACCTATCCAGTAAATAATAGAGAGTAATTGGCCCTCCGAGGCAAAAGCCTGGAAGATCCAAAGATGAATTGAGGGAAAGAAAAAGCCTAATACAGTAGGCCCTAGTACCAGCCCGCCAACGATCTCGCCGATGACCTTGGGGATCCCTAGGATACGCTGGAAAAAATAACTGAAAGTATGCGCTGAAGCAAGCAGGGAAACGATAGCAAAGAAGACCCTGGTCAGTTCAAAATCGCTTAAGATCATTATGCTAGCAGTGCTCATTTTAGACCCATTCTTTAAGGTAAAAAACAAGGTGTGAGTTATAAGCAGTAAGGACCAAAATTCATCTCGCGTTGCTCGATAAATTTTGGCGGAGAGGGAGAGATTCGAACTCTCGGTAATCTTTCAATTACACACACTTTCCAGGCGTGCTCCTTAAACCACTCGGACACCTCTCCGCATTTTAGTTGGCTGGTTTGATTGTTGGATAGTTGGCTAGTTTGATACTACTACCCAACCAAATAACTAACCAACTAGCTAACCAGCTAACTAGCCAACTATTATACGGGGCTTTTCGCTAATGCACAATTGCCGCGAATACCGAAACGATCAGACTATATAGCGGAAGTCGGAAGGCTTAAGGGGATATCCCCTGCTATCTGGAAAGACGCATTGAATTACTGACCAGCTTTTCTCCGCTGAGACTCTCCCAGGAAAAATAATAACCAGCGAGTCCAAGTTTGATGTCTTGCTCATCGTACATACGGTTCCTCATCGGATCGACCAGGTATAGCTGTTTTCTTTCCCCCTCAACCACGATCCAGGCATGATTGTTCCGTTTTTCTTCATCCGGGGCAAAAACGCTGGTGTCCTTATATATACCGCGCTTCAAAGTCACTTTCAAACCTAACTCATCACCGATAAGCTTGAACAACAAAGCCCTGTGGCGACAGACCCCCAGGCGGGCCTTAAGAAATTCCCCAAGCATGGTTTCCTTCTCTTTAAATTGTTTATCGAACTTACCCGTATTATCAACGACATCTTTGTCATCCCCACCGAAACAATCTGCCACATACCTGTTCAGCATATTGATCATCTGGTCCTTGTTACGGGCCTTTTGGCATATCGCTATGCCTTTGTCTATTGTCTCGCTAAGAACTTTGTCCTTTTCCGTATCGATCAGGATGATCTCCCTGGTGGCACCGCCGATGATCCCATGCTCATCGAGCATCGCGTCACTGCCGCCGTCACGGTAGCCATTACGGATAGGTCCAGCCAGGAAATTCTCTTTGATAAATTGTTCCGTATCGAACCTGGCAATGTTCCTGGGGTCGAACAATAAGAGTTTTTCCTGAGCGGGTCTTGTTATGGGACCTGTCTTGATCAAAGCTATACCAGCAGGATCGCAGTCGGGAATACTTAGGAGCGCATCATGTCGTATACTGTCATCCATTATTGCAACGGTCAGCAGACTGCCATTTACAGCTTTTATTTTGATATCCGCCCCATCCTTGAAATAAACAGTATCTCCTGGCTTCAAGGCCTTTAGATCGCCAAGCTGGTAACGTCTGGGATGTTTTGTGATATTAGTTATCGCCGCTGGATCGGCATCCGCCAGAGAACGAGTCTCGATATTTTCATTGTTCGACCTCTGCACATAAGACCGAAGTTGTCCGTTCTTTATACCTAGGACCGTCCTGAACGTTCCAGAAACCGAGACAAACTCATCCCCGGGCTGCAGGTTCTGTACATCCTGTTGGTTATAACTCCTGCTAGCCGTGATCTTTTCGGATCGTGTAGTGATGATCTTGGTCTTCATCGCATGACACACCTCTCTTGCCGTTTATATTCCCTGATTATTACTAATTTATACTTTTTCTATTTCATATTTACCAAATGACAATATCGCCAGCCAGAACTATAATATCTTCATGAAATGCAGCGAGATCATCAAGACCCTCAAAACCAACGCCAACCCTACCAACGTTGCCGGCATGGCCCGCTACGGCATCTGCGCCAGGAACACGTTGGGAGTCTCCATACCCTTTCTGCGCACCCTGGCCAAGAAGATCGGCAAGGACCACGCGCTGGCGCTCGAACTTTGGGATACTGACATCCACGAAGCGCGCATCCTGGCCGGGATAGTCGATAACCCCAAAGACGTTACGGAAAAGCAAATGGAGAAATGGGTCAAGGACTTTGAATCCTGGGATATCTGCGACCAGGTGGTCAGCAATCTCTTCGAC
>JBAZXJ010000139.1:0-4770 GCA_041659865.1 Candidatus Margulisiibacteriota bacterium
CGCTTCTTTATTAGCTGTAGACAGGACCATAAAAGCCAGGCCCAAGAAAATAAAAACCAGTAAATAAACCATTAATATCATATGAACCTCCCAATGTTATTTTTGTACTACTTTACACTCCCGAGGCCCTATCACCTCCTCAATAAATAATCATCAACCTAATCATAACTTTTCTTGTTTTACCGGTCAAACAGGCTGGTTGCGGTATATATCCAAGCCTTGCTGGCTAAAGAGACCAAACCTGACCTTGTCTAGTCAGAGCAGTGCTATTCCCCGTCATAGGAGACCAATCTTAGCTCACGTAGCGCCCCAGTTTCAAGCGTCAGTTCCGCGCCGGCGACTAAGGTATCCTTGGCATGTTCAGCAAAATGGTGTTTGAGTATTTCCGGGTTGATCTCGGTGAATTCGCCCAGGCGGATAATGACCTTGGTTATCTTGCTGACCTTGTGCTCTTTGGCATGGGCCAAGAGATCAGAGAGCAAGTCTTTGATAAGATGTATTTCATGCATGGCTGTCTTGCTCCTTGAGGTATGAAATAAGACTATCGGCGGTACTTAGCACTTCCTGGCTCATGACCGAACCCAGACTGACATTTTGCACCTGCAGGCCAAAAAAGTAAACTTTGGCTTTGGTGTCCTCTTCGATCAGAGCAGCCAGCGTGCTTAAAGGGAAAAGGTGGGTGCTGATCGTATTCTGGGGTATTGCTTCTTTGGGGATAGCACGGAGTTCTCCCGGTATACCGCCAAAGTCTGCGGCGTCGAGGATGATCACCTTCCCAGGTTTAAGCGCTGTGATCTCGTCCAGGTAGTTCTCTGGTTTTTCACCGCAATCGATGAGCTGGATATGCTTTAATTGTCCGGCCAGGTTCTGGGCAATGTAGGGGCCTGCAGAGTCATCACCGCGCAGGGTATTGCCGATGGCCAACAGCAAGAGCGCGCCGGTTTCCGGGAGGGCCAGTACAGCTTGGATATCTAAGCTAAACGTAGCGGACATTTAGGAAGTGGGCGGAACAGGAGATGCAGGGATCATAAGCCCGGACCAGCATTTCTAGGGCCAGGGTTATTTCCTCTTCATTTTTATCGATGATCTCGGGGATCAGCTTCCTCATGTCATGTTCGATGTTATTCACGTTCTGACTGGTCGGGATGATGCAGTTCGCTTTGACTATTATCCCTTTATCGTCGACTTCATAATAGTGATAGAGCAATCCTCTTGGGACCTCGACCGCGCCGACGCCGCTGCCGGCTTTGACCGGGATACGTTTCTGTTCATTGAGGCCGACCAGGATCTCTTCCTCGTAATTGATCCCTTTGGCTTGTAAGTCCTTGATGATGGCGATGGAATCTTCAAGAGAATGAACGCATTCCACGATCTGGGCCGCAGTGTTCAAGTAGGGATTTCGGCAAGCCTTGGTCAGGCCGATAGCCTCAGCTACAGCTTTCGCCTTGGGATGCAGTTTCTCTCCATTGATCACGAACCGGGCCAGGGCGCCGTTCGCGTATGAGTCTCTGCTCCATTTGGCGTGCTTGGCGGTGGAGTGGGGAACGACGAATTCATTGGTCGCTTGCAGATAGTCTTTTTTGGGTAGACGTTTGCCGTCAGAGGAGCCCAGGTCACCGCTTAGCATTGGAAATTCCGGGTCATCGCTGACCAGGGCGACATATTCCGTATCGCGGGTGAACTCGGGGAATTTAAGGGTTTTGGCCAGTTCGATCGTGGCCTGCATATCCGGCAGCATGGCTTCCAGCAGTTTGAGCATTTTATCCAGGTTCTCGACCGAGGGCAGTTTTGTGAAACCGCCGACGATGGAGCTGATCGGATGGATATGGCGGCCGACAAAGATACCGCAGACGTCGTTGACCGCCTTTTTCATGCGCAGGGCACGGCGTACGATGTCATTATGGGAAGTGATCAGGGGGATGAAACTCTTCACGCCTAGAAGGTCAGGGGCGACCAGTAAATAAATATGTAAAAGATGGCTGTCCAGGATCTCCATGTGTAAAAGCAGTTTGCGCAGTTTGATAGTTTGCACAGATGGCGTAAAGCCAATCGCGTCCTCGGCGGCCTGGATTGAGGCCAGGGTATGACCGACGGCGCAGATCCCGCAGATACGGGAAGTTATATGCTGGGCTTCAAAGATCGAGCGTCCCTGGATCATGCCCTCAAAAAAGCGGGGGGCTTCGACGATATCCAGGCGGCATTCTTCCAGCGTCCCGTCCTTGACGTTGACCACGATATAGCCATGGCCTTCTACCCGGGTCAGATATTCGACGTTGATCTTAAAAGTACGCTTAGCCATTTGTTTTGGCCTCCCGGCAGCTGTTATACATATTAACTTTTTTCAGGATCATATCCAGCGGGATATTATATTTAGCCAGCACGTCTTTGGAACTCTGTTCATTAGGGTTGCTGACCATACCGCGGCAGCCGTAGCAAACATTGCCGTTATTGATACACCAGGAGTTACAGCCGGCCCTGGTCACCGGCCCTAGACAGGTAACACCTCTTTCATACATGCAGACGTTCTCATTGAATTTGCAGTCCACGCAGACCGCGTGGTCCGGCGGCAAGTGGGGGATACCTAAAAGCACGGACTTCAATACTTTTAAGAACTCCGGCGGATAGATCGGACAGCCGGGGACTAAGTAATCGACTTTAACGACCTGATGCACGGCCATGGTCGGGATGGTCGGGAAGAACTGGGCGCCGTCACCGTAAACGGTCTTGCGGATCTCTTCCAGGGGAAAGTTATTCTTCATGCCGTTGACCCCGCCGATCGTGGCGCAGGAACCATAGGCGATAAGTGTTTTAGTACGCGCCCTGATCGCCTTGATGCGTTCCACGGCTTCCGGGGTTGTAATACTACCTTCGATAATGGCCACGTCCAGCTCACCAGGGAACTTTTCCGACATGACCTCGCGGAATTCCACGACGTCAACGGCCTGCAGGATATTTAGCAGTTCCTCTCCCAGGTTGGCTACTTGCAGCTGACAGCCTTCACAGCAGGCGAAATCAAAAAAGGCTATTTTTGGTCGCGGGGCCATTAGCGTAATGCCTCCTCAAGGTTCTTGATCTTGTCGTAAGTAAAGACCGGGCCGTCCTGACAGCAATAGATGTTATTGATCTGGCAGTGACCGCATTTGCCCAGACCGCATTTCATATGTCTTTCCAGAGAAACGATGATATGGTGTTCGGGGATCTTTTTGGCCAGCAGTTCAGCGATCACATATTTATACATGATCGGCGGACCGACGATCACCGCGTGGGTATGCTGAGGGAAAACGTTTATGCCCGGGAGCAGGTTAGTTATCACGCCGACATGGCCTTTCCATTCCGGATCGGCCTTGTCCACGGTACAGCTAAACGAAATATCCAGGCGGTTGGACCATTCAGCGATCTCATCTTCGAAAAGGATATTGTCCGGGGTCTTACAGCCCAGTAAAATGGTCACTTTACCGAACTCGCGGCGGTTATCCAGAACATATTGGATCAGCGAACGCAAAGGCACGATGCCGATGCCGCCACCCACAAAGATCAAGTCGTTGCCTTCCAACGCGCGGATCGGAAAACCTTTGCCGAAAGGTCCGCGGATCCCGATCTCTTCGCCTATCCTCATCCTGTGCAAAGCCGCAGTTACCTTGCCTACAGATCTGATACACAGCTCAAAGGAACCTCTTCTGGTCGGCGAAGAGGCAATGGATATAGGCGCCTCCCCGGCGCCGAAGATGGAAACTTCAACGAATTGCCCTGGATCATGGTTCAAGCTTTCGCCGTCAACATAGGCGATCTCAAAAAGCTTTTCGGTCGACGTCAGGTCGCGTATACCGATGATCTTGGCGGGTTTGATGTTGTATTCAGAATCTTTTATGATTATTTTATTCTTCATAATATGTTAACTTTCTACCGTCTGTCATTCCCGCGAAGGCGGGAATCCATCTTAGTGGAACCGCCCCATTCTACCCATTTTCCTTGACCAACTGCTGTAAAGTCTCCTTCAAATTGATCTTCGCCATGCAGGTCCTGCTGCAGCGGCCGCAGCCAGTGCAGAAAAATTTATCAAAGCGGTCAACAGGGTAGCGAAATTTTCTGTAAAAACGGTGTTTCTTCCGTCTGCTGCGTTCCTTGCGGAAACTCTCTCCGCCGGCAACGACCGCGAATCTTTCATTTTGACAGGAATCCCAAACCCGTACTCTTTTTCCCGTGGTCAGGTCCAGGTTCGGCTCGTCGATTACATCAAAACAATAACAGGTCGGGCAAACATTCGTACAATTGCCGCAGGACAGACAGCGCCCGCCGATCTCGTTCCAGATATCGCTCTTTAAACTCTTGTCAAAGAGGGCAGGGATATCGGCTAAATTTATGTTAACTTCATCCTTGAAGAGCTGGCGCTTATTGTGGCGCAAAGCTTCCAGCTGTTCGATATGTTTAGCTTCAGCCGGTTTGAACAGGCCGGTCTTTTCGATGATCTGGTCGCCGGCATAGGTGGTCACATGTACGATAAAGCATTGCCCAAGGTCCGTGAACAGCAGGTCGTAACCGCCGCTGGGCAGTTCGTTGTTCATCAGGGCGCAGGTCGCGTATTCATCGCAGTAGTTATTACACTCCAGGCCGATGATGACGATCTTGTTCTTGCGGATCAGATAGTTAAGGTCCTTGGGCCGGTCGGCAAAGACGGTATTTAAACACTGGATCCCGGCCAGGTCGCAGGTATGCACGCCAAAGAGGATCATCTCGTCGAACTCGACCACCGCGTCCATGTTCTGACCCTTT
>JBAZXJ010000140.1:0-4752 GCA_041659865.1 Candidatus Margulisiibacteriota bacterium
CAATCCAGCCGCCGAAGCGGTTCGGATAACGAGTCAAGGCAAGGTTGGTATCGGGACGACTATTCCACAAGGCGTTTTGGATCTAGGCTACGGTGTCTCAGGTCGGTCTTTGGTTTGGGGTGGTAACAATGGAGACGCTCACTATGGATCGATCGGAATGTCTTATTCCTCGGCGGCGTTGTCTTTGGTAGATATGATGAAGCTCGGATCTAGTGCGGATAATTATCTGATTTCCTTTACCGGAGCTTACGGGCACCCTGGAATAAGACTGAATTCGAACGGGGATATTTTTATGTTCAATGAATATATTACTAATCGAAATATTGGAGACGTGTTTGATTTTGAAGCTAATACCAGGTTAATGATACAAGCAGGTGGCAGGATCGGTATTGGGACGACCAACCCGGCTTCCAAGTTCACTAACAGTACTACAAATATCATAGCGGCTAACGGCGTTGGTCTCAATGGAGCCGGTGCCATTAACTGGAAGTCTTCTGGCGATGGGTTCGTTCTTGGTATCGAGAATATTGGGCTGACGCCTTATGACAATGGAGCTTTAATAAAAATAGCGGCAACTGATGCCGATTCGTATATAGCGAAATTTGAAAGTGGTGTGGTAAATAGGTTAACGATCAGGGCAGATGGCAATATCGGGATCGGTACTGGGACTCCTAGTTGTAAGCTGGAGATCGCCTCCGGCCAGATCAACTTTCCCGGAGCAAGCGATAGCAATGGAGGCGTCACTCATTTCAACTATGGTGATGGCCGGAACTATATAAGAGGGACAACTATCATTGCCGATGGTGGGGGGAAGGTTGGGGTTGGGATAACCAATCCTTCCTTTATGCTTGACGTGAACGGCGATGTCCGGGGTACTACCTGGACGAATTCGGACCTGCGCAAGAAAGAGAATGTCGAAGTTATCCAGAATGCCCTGGAAAAAGTGAGCAAACTTCGCGGGGTTAATTACACTTGGAAGGATAAAAGCAAGGGCGCCGGGAAGCAAATGGGGGTGATCGCCCAGGAAGTTGAAGCGGTTTTTCCGGAGATAGTGACCGAAGATAATGAAGGCTACAAATCGGTCTCCTATACTCAAATGACAGGAGCCCTGATCGAAGCGATCAAGGAACAACAAAAGGAGATCCTGGAATTGAAGGTAATGATCCAGGCGCTTGGGGCTAAGTAAAGCAGCTGATTATCGATCAAGCAGGGACAAGGTCTTTTTCCTTGTCCCTGTTGTTTTTTCCTAGCTTTTCTCTTGCCGGTACCTGTGCTAATATTAAGCCCTTATGTACCTCAAAAGAGTAGATATACAGGGCTTTAAGACCTTTGCTGACCGGACCGTGATCGATTTCATGAGCGGGGCGAATATTACCGCTGTGGTCGGGCCTAACGGCTGTGGGAAAAGTAACTTTCTGGAAGCTATTCGCTGGGGGATGGGCGAGCAGAGCGTTAAGGTCATGCGTAGCTCCAATAGTGCTGATGTTATCTTCAACGGCAGTGAGAACCGCAAACAGGTTTCCATGGCCGAGGTGGAGATCACCATCGACAATTCCCGCAGGGTCCTGGCGACCGATTTCTCGGAAGTAACTATCAGGCGTAAATTATACCGCTCCGGCGAATCTGAATACTTTCTGAATAAAACCCTTTGCCGTTTAAAAGATATCCATGACCTGTTTATGGATACAGGCGTAGGTAAAAACTCCTATTCGATCATCGGCCAGGGACAGATCGATATTTTGATCAATATGAAACCCGATGAAAAGAAGATGATGTTCGAGGAAGCGGCGGGTATCAATAAGTATAAACTGCGCAAACGCCATGCCCATCGCAAGCTGGAACTGACGACCCTGAACTTGAACCGCATTAACGATCTGCAGTCCGAGATCACTACCCAGGTCGCGTCCCTGGAAAAGCAGGCTAAAGAAGCCGAAACCTATTTGAAATATAAAGAAGAGTTGAAAACCCTTGAAATGAGCTCCTTTAAGGGCAAGATCCTGCTTTTGAACAAGCAAAAAGTCGAAGTGAACCAGAAGATCGAGGAACTGAAAAAAGAGATACTGAAGATCTCTGACCAGACCAATTCAAATGATGAAATACGGGCTAAACACAGGCAGAAGATATATACCCTGGAAAATACCATCCTGGATATTCAGAAACACAGAGAAGAGGTCAATAAAGAGATCGAAACGATCAATACTGCTTTGCTGGTAAACGCTGAACGTATCCAGAACCAACAACAAAGGCTGGAGCAGATCGCCGGCGACCTGGGCAGTATCGAGGCTACTCTGCAGTTAATGGAAAAGCAGAAAGCGGAGACCGATGCGGAACTGCTTAGCAATACCGCAGAGCTAAAGCAGATCAACAAGGATCTGTCAGCCAAGGAAAAAAGCCTAAGTACGCATAAAGCGAGCCTGTTCATCAATCAGCGCGATAAAGGTGAGAAACAAGAAAAACTTAATTCTGACCGGTCACGCCTGAATCTGCTGGAGGAAATGCAGAGGAATTATGAGGGTTATTTTCAGGGGGTAAAGGCCGTACTTGAAGCCAGGGATGGGGACGACCGGTTCAAAGGGATCATGGGCGTGGTGGCGGATATCATTGAAACCGAAAAGAAATACGACTAGGCCATGGAGACCGCTTTAGCGACCCATTCACAGGATGTCGTTACCGATAATGAAAAGACCGCCAAACAGGCGATAATCTATCTGCGCGAGAATGGTTTGGGACGGGCGACCTTTCTGCCATTAAGCCTGATCAATGGCCGGATCGTTAAAGATGATCACGACTTTGACGGGATACTCGGGATAGCCGCGGAGCTGGTCAAATGCAAGCCTACCTTTAGAAGTGTGGTCGACCATCTTTTAGGCAATGTCCTGATCGCGGACAATATGGATTCGGCTTTAGACTTTGTCAGGGAGAACAGGGGTAGCGGCTTTTCCAGGATCGTAACGCTTCATGGCGAAGTCATCATGCTTTCCGGGGCGATGACCGGGGGTAGTACCTCCAGCAAGACCGTGCCGTTGCTGGGACGCCAGCGCCTGATGCTGGAATTAAAGAAAGCAATAGAAGAAGGTTCTAAAGATGTCGAATCCCTAAGTAAAACTGTTGATGATCTGGTAAAAAGTAATGAGCAGGAAAGCGATGAGTTGATCACTCTTAAGATCAATGCTGGAAAGCTTTCGGAATATGTTAGCCAGGCCCAGCTCAAGATCAGCGCCATAACTGCGGCGATAACCGAGACCAGCCAGCAGGTCGAAGCCAAGGTCACTGAACAAAAGGAAACCAGGTCCAAGCTGATCGATACCGAGAGCAATATTTTGGAAAAAGAAAAACTTCTGCCGGAAATGGGCGAAAAGATCCATAAGCTGTTGACCGAAGAACACGAATTGTTAAAAGAAAAACAGGAGCTGCAAAAAGAGATAGAAACTATTGAAAGCACTTCCAGGAATATCCTGGAAAATGATCATAACCTGCGGGAGAGACTGCAGAACTGTGAAGTGCAAATGGCCAGGATAGAGTCTGACCTTGGGCTGATCGCCGATCGCTTAAGCACGGAATATGATGCCTTGATAGAAGATGTCCTAGCGATGGAGACCAAGGGTTCTAGTGACCAGGACCAGCAGGTGGAAAAACTAAAACGCAGTATCAAGCGCATGGAGCCGGTAAATCTTTTGGCGATCGAAGAATACAAGAGCCAGAAGGAAAGAGAATCGTTCATGCTGGCCCAATTTGCCGATCTGACCGAAGCCAAGGAGAATTTGAACAAACTCATCATTGAGCTGGATAACCTGGCCCGTAAGGAATTTTTAGACACCTTGAAGATCATTGGGGAGAATTTTCAGGAAACATTCAGCAAACTCTTTGACGGCGGGTCAGCGGATATCAAGGTTTTGAACAGCGAGAATGTTCTGGAGTCAGGCGTCGAATTCTTTGTTCAGGTCCCGGGCAAAAAGGTCAAGGAAATGTCCTCTTTATCCGGCGGAGAGAAAGCACTGACCGCGGTCGCCCTGATCTTCGCTTTACTTAAGACCAAGCCGACCCCGTTCTGTATCTTGGACGAAGTCGATGCCGCTTTAGACGAATCTAACATCCGTAAATTCGCCGAGATGTTATCTTCTTTTGCCCTGGATTCACAAATGATCATCATCACCCATAACAAACAGACCCTGACCGCTTGCGATGCTATTTACGGTGTTACGATGCAGGAGAAGGGCGTTTCGAAGGTTATTTCGGTGAAGATGAAATAGGGGTAACACCCGTCATTGCGAGGAGTCCCGCAGCGGGACGACGAAGCAATCTCGGAAGGGGGTTTGTTACCGAGATTGCTTCGTCGGCTGCCTCCTCGCAATGACGGGTGTTGATAGCCGCTTTTGCGGAAAATACGATGTTCAGAAGAGGGATAAATACAATGACAGCACAAATAATCGATGGCAAGGCCGTGGCCCAAAAGGTCCGCGACGAGATAAAAAAGCAGACCGCCAAGCTTGAAGTAAAGCCTGGTCTTGCTGTGGTCCTGGTCGGCAATAACGCGGCCTCGGCAACCTATGTGAACATGAAGAAGAAAGCCTGCGCGGAGCTTGGCTTTAATTCTTTTAGCTATGAGCTGGCCGAAGAAACTTCTGAAAAAGAACTGCTCGACCTGATCGCCGAACTAAATGAGAATGATGAGGTTCACGGGATACTGGTCCAGCTGCCTGTGCCGAAGCATATTTCCACGGAAAAGGTCATCTTTGCCATAGCGCCTGAGAA
>JBAZXJ010000141.1:0-4725 GCA_041659865.1 Candidatus Margulisiibacteriota bacterium
TGGCATCGATCTCGTCATTGCGGTAGACCCGGCCAGGGACCAGGATGCGCAAAGGCGGTTCCTGGGCTTCCATATGCCGGATCTGTACAGGGGAAGTATGGGTCCTAAGTAAAAAACCGTTCTCCATGAAGAAGGTATCATGAAGATCACGGGCTGGATGGTCGGAAGGAAAGTTCAAAGCCTCAAAATTATAGTAGTCGGTCTCGATCTCAGGGCCTTCGGCAATAGAGTAGCCGAGCCGGGCAAAGATCAGCTGGATGTCTTCCAGGGTCTTGGTCAGAGGATGTTTATGTCCATAGGGGAGCTTGGCCGGAGGCAAGGTCACGTCCAGGGACTCGCTTTTGAGCTTTTCGGCTAATACGGCTTGCCCCAGCATAGCCTGACGTTCATCAAGCAAAGCGCTTAGCTTGACCTTGACCTCATTGATCAGCTTGCCAGCCTTGGGCTTTTCTTCAGGGCTTAATTTCCCCAGTTCCTTCATCAGTTCGGTCAGGCTGCCGTTCTTGCCAAAGAATTCCAGGCGCAGGCGTTCGATCTCCTCTAATGAACCTGATTCCGCCAGGGTCTTGGCCATTAAGGCTTCGAGTTTTTGTAATTTATCGATCAACATCAGGAGCTCCAATTAATTTCAGGACCGGGGCAGCCAGGCAATTGAGCAGGATCAACAAGCCTAGCCGGCCAAAGTCCACAAAGAATAACTGATTGAACATTGAAATGGCAACAAAATGATAGACCAGCATCCAGAGCAGCGTCCCCAGGACGGTGATCAGGACCAGGAGCAGTTTGTCACTGCGAAAAATATCGTTCTTCAGGGAGCCGACCAGAAAACCCAGGACCGGCATGACTATTGTATTAATTATATAAACACCAGATGAAATATCGATCAGCAGGCCAAAGAGCAAGCCCCATTTCAACCCCTGATAGGCACCGCCATAGAAGGAAAGCAGGATAAAGTAGACGACCAAAAAGTTGGGATTGATCCCCAGCTGGCGGAACCAGTCCCAAATGGGCAGGCTCTGGACCAGGAAAAGCACAAGCCCCATGATCAGGGGTCGGGAATTTCCGGTTTTGCTGATCAGTTCCATGCTCCGCCTTTATAAGATCACATTGGCACTGCTGGTCAGTGCCTTGTTCTCGGTCGCCTTGGCCTCATCTTTAAATTCAGGTATCTTGCTGCGGTCAGCTACGGCCACGACCCAAACCTTGTCCAGCTTGGCAAAGTTCACCGCCGGCGCTACTTCAACATACTGCAGATAATCATATTTTTTCTTGACGATATTGGATACCTGACCGATCAGGATCCCTTTGGCAAAGACGATGCTCATCCCTGACGTATAGACCAGATCGCCTTTGGCCAGTTCGCTATTGTTAGGAATATATTTGAGCATCAGTGTGTTATTTCCCCTGCCCTGGATGATCCCTTTGTCCTGGGTACGGCCAAGCACTGCGCTGACGTTACTGTTCTGGTTCTGGATCAGCATTACTTTACTGAAATGCTCTCCGCTTTCGATGATCCTGCCGACCAGCCCTTCGCTGTTGACCACGGCATAATCAGTATCCACCCCGTCCTTCCAGCCCTTATCAATTACCACAGAGCTAAACCAGGTATCCATGCTCCTGGCCACGACCTCGGCGCCGATCGCCTTCAGGTTATACAAAGCTTTGGTCCGGTAGCGCAGTTCATTGCGCAGTTGGTAATTATCCTGCTCCAGACTCCTAAACTGGGCCAGTTTAACCTCCAAAGCATCCAGCTTCAGGTTCAGCTCATGGTTGGTCCGTTCCACTTCCTTTAGATGGAAGAAGGAAGCAACGGATCCAGAGATGCCTTTGCCCAGATCGGAAATTAATTTATTCGGCAGGGAAATAATGGAAAAAATGCCGGACTTGGTATTGATAAAAGTACTGTTGCTCAGCCACTGGTTCTGGATGAAGCTAAGCCCAAAAGCCAGGGTTATGGTCACCACTAATATAATAAAGAACTTTTTCACGGTTAATGGCCGCCTTGCATCTTGCTACATGTCCCTGCTGGACATTAAAACGCCCTTATAGCGGGTCATATCTTCCAGTATTTTACCGGTGCCATAAGCGACCGAGGATAAGGGGTCCTCCGCAACAGTTACTTTCATTTCTGTTTCCTGGGCGATATATTTATCCAGACCGTAAAGCAAAGAACCTCCACCGGTCATGACCATGCCCTTTTCCATCAGATCAGAGGATAGTTCCGGCGGGATCTTTTCTAAGGTCATGCGGATAGCATCAGTTATAGTATTGACCGGTTCAGACAAGGTATCCCGAACTTCGGCGGAACTTAGGGTAAAGTATTTGGGCAAACCGCTAACCAGGTCCCGGCCTTTAACATCCATGGTCTTTTCCACAGGCATAGGATAGGCAGAACCGATCTCTATCTTGATCTCCTCAGCTGTACGCTCGCCGATCAACAAATTATAATTCCTGCGGCAATGGGCCATGATAGCCTGGTCCATTTCATCACCGGCCACGCGGATCGAACGGCTTTCAACGATCCCGCCCAGAGCGATCACGGCAACTTCCGTAGTACCGCCGCCGATATCGATGATCATATTGCCCTGAGGTTCAAAAATACTAAAATTGGAACCGATAGCCGCGGCCATCGACTCAGTTACCAAAAAGGTTTCCTTAGCCCCTGCTTTCATCGAAGCATCAACGACGGCTCTTCTTTCTACCGCGGTTATCCCCGACGGGACACCGATGATGATCCTGGGCTTGATGAATCTGGAACGCTTGATCACTCTCTTGATAAAACTACGCAGCATTCCTTCGACGATGTCAAAATCAGCGATAACCCCGTCGCGCATCGGACGAATGGCAACTATCCCGCCTGGGGTACGCCCGACCATGCGCTTGGCTTCCTGACCGATAGCCACGACCCGGCTGCTGTTCTTTTCGATCGCAACGATCGAGGGCTCACGCAGGACGATGCCTAAACTTTTCATATAGACAACGGTATTGGCCGTACCAAGATCTATCCCTAGATCCTTGGAAAATCTGCCCAGTGTAAGATCGTATAAACCCATTAAACTGCTCCTTCTTTGCTGTTTAGCGCCGTCAGTATTTCGTATACTCTGCTGATCGGCAATCCTACTACATTATAATAGCAACCGGCAATCTTTTCTATGAATATTCCTGCTTTCTCCTGGATGCCATAGGCACCTGCCTTATCCAGCGCTTCATCATCGGTCAGATACCAATCGATCTCAGCCTGGGACATCTTTTTAAAAAAAACTTCAGTGGTAACTACCTCCGTAAAGCTCGTATCGGTCAAGGTATCCAGCACGGCGATCCCGGTCTTGACCTGATGGGACCGACCGCTCAAGCTTAACAGCATTTTCCCGGCATCAAGTTTGTCCTTGGGCTTGCCCAAGATCTTATCAGCACAAACAACTACGGTATCAGCGCCGATGATAAAACTGTTCTCTTTGGGCCGGACCACGGCCTTGGCCTTTAATAAACTGATCTGCTTGAGCTTATCATCCAGGTTACCCGGCGCAGCCAAGACCTGCTCTTCCGCCACGAAAGCGTGCCGGACCAGGAAGGGAATTCCCAACTTGTTGAGTATTTCTTTACGTCTGGGTGAAGCCGAGGCTAATACTAGACGCTTATTTCCTAATGATAAAAGCGCCATAGCCGTTGCTCTTTGCTCTTTCCTGTATGGCCGCGGCATCTTCACGGGACATGGTCGTCCCGGCTATGGCGCGGTACATGATCTGGCCGTTAACACTGACCTGCCCGAGGCGGGCGGCAAAACCTTTTTTCTTGAGGTCAGCGATCAGTTTTTCCGCAGTATTCTGACTGCGGAAGGAGCCGGCAACGATCAGATAATTCCCGGCTTTCTCAACAACAGTACTCTTCGCACTTACAGTTTCCAGACTTGTTTTCTTGATCAAAACTGGCGGAGTAAGCTTTTTTTCAGCCATTTTCTTGGCGATCGTTGCAACCGGAGGGGTCTTTACCGGCGGTAACACAGTTTTTGGTTTTTCACTCACTTTGGGTTTTTCAACAGTTTTTACCACGGCTGGAATTGCTTCCTTTTTGCTCAAAGCCGGATTAGCTTCCGTCTTAGCGACAACAGGCTGTTTGCTCTCGAGCGTTTTCTTGGCGACTACTTCCTTGATCGAAGCACTGGCTTGGCCTTCTTCCAGCATTTCCTCATCGGCTAGCTGTTCGGCGACCTGAGCTTCGATATTATCACTGACTATCTTGGAATATTTTCCTTCGATGGTCATGGTATCAGGCAAAGGATTTTTACCGGCGAAGATCTTTTTGCCGATATTGAAACTGGCCCAAAAGGCCAGGCCGACCAGTACTATCGCTAAAAGGCCGATGACCAGTACCTTGAGCTTACTGTTGGGTGCTGAACTTTGTTCTTCGAGTATTTCATTAATTGAATCCTGACCGTTGCCGCCGGGCAGGTCCTGGAAAAAATCATCTTCTATACCTAAATTATCGTCCTGCGGATCGATATCGAATTTATCCATTTGGGATACTCCTTATATTTTCTTTAATTTTAACACATCTCGCAAATACTCTGCAATCAAATAAAATGAGCCGGTAATGCAGACCAGGTGATGTTCCCCCTGGCGACACAGCTTTTGAGCAAGGATCACTGCTTCTTTGATATTGCGCGCAGTTCTGGAATTGTTTTGAAGTTTTTTAGGTGCCAGCTTGAGCAAGTGTTTTGGAGCATAG
>JBAZXJ010000142.1:0-4713 GCA_041659865.1 Candidatus Margulisiibacteriota bacterium
AACATGGCTTTATATGTGCAGGCTTCTTCCAGCAATATTGGGGCGGCAAATTCTGTTAATATTGGCTTGTACGTTGATAAAAAAGGGGCCGTAGGTATAGGCGGTCCATTATTCCTGCCTGGCAGCATTACCAGTCGGACATCTCAGATAGAATTCAAGAACTCCAACATCAGCACCGATAACCTTATGGGGTTCCCCTTGGCTACTCAGACCTTATTTGTTCGCCCTGCCGGCAATGCCAAGCTCAAGATCTGGTCAGACAGAAATCTGGACGTAATGACCTTTGATGCTGACAACGGCAACGTCGGCATCGGGACGACGAATCCGGGATATGCGCTGGCCATATCTGGTGGAAATGGCACTGTGGAGAAGATAGCGCTGATTAATACAACGCCTTCTACAGGGCGGATATGGTCATTTAATTCCAACGCTGACGGGCGCTTATATATTGGAGATGAAACGGGAGCTGCCAATAGGATCATTATCGATAGTGTAGGCAACGTCGGGATCGGAACGACCAACCCAGGCGCCAAGTTGGAATTGTCTGGTTTGTTGAACGGCCAGATCATGAAGATCAATAATGGTTCTTCCTTCAATAGTTGGCAAAACGGCAATGCAATATTCATGAACGGAGGCAGTTATTTTAACAGTGGAGGTATCTGGTATGCGAACGCTAACACTATGGCTTCGATCGGTCTGAATGGCGAAAACAAAGGGGATATCGTATTTGTGTCCAATACCGGACTAGTCCCTGGGAACATTTTTACGCCTGCGGAAGCCATGAGGATCTCCAGCTTCAATGTTGGTATCGGGACTTCCACACCGATCAGCCGGCTTTCCTTTGGTACTGCGCTTGCCGGGACTGCTTTGAAAAATTCTATCCATGTCTGGCAGAACGGTAATTACGAATGGGGCATGGCCGTGCCTGCCAATGAATGGCGAAACTGGATGGCCGATGATTCTGTTCTGAACCATTTTTCCTGGGGAAAAATGACGGTTGATGGAACAAGGGGATATACCGAGTTAATGAGACTTAGCAGGGAAGGGAATGTAGGTATCGGTATCGGTGCTGTAAATCCTATTGCCAGGCTTGATATTCTCAGTGGGGCAGCGCGTACCGGGACTCATCCGGCAGCTGTTAAAGGATTGTATATTACTGGTGACTTTGGTGGGGCTTCTGACGGGGTAGAGATCAGGCATAGTAACGGTACTCAAGGTATTGGTATCGGTTATAATTCTTTATACGCTGCTGGCAGCTCTGCTGATCAAAACCTGAATATAATGCCTAAAGGTACGGGTGGGGTTGGTATAAATATAGCTACGCCTAGTCGCAAGTTCTTTGTTAACGGTGATGCCGGAGGGACAGGTGTCTGGAATAATGATTCTGATGTAAGACTTAAGAAGAATATTGAGACCATCAGCGGGGCGCTAGCCAAGGTAAGCAAGCTTAGAGGAGTTAATTTTGAATGGATCGATACTACTAACCATGCAGTAGGCAAGCAGATGGGCCTGATCGCCCAGGAAGCCCTGGGGGTAATTCCTGAAGTCGTCAGCAAGCCTGGTGAATATTATTCCATGGCCTATAGCCCGATCGTCGCCCTTCTGATCGAAGGCATGAAGGAACAGCAAAAGCAGATCGAGGAATTGAAGGCCGCCAATGCCGCCCAGCAACAGGACATCGAATTATTAAAAAGAAAATAATCCGTAGGTGCGGACCGATGTGTCCGCCCCAATATAACGAGGTACAACGTAGAGACAGATTTGAAACCTGTCTCTACACGTATATGATCCCCTAAATTCCCATTGTAATAAAGGTTATTATTTAATAGAATCAAATCATTACATAGATCATATGGAGGTTTTTATGAAAAGAACATTATTCAGCATCCTGGTCCTGGCAATTCTGTCCATTACCGCTTTGGCGGTGCCCAATCAATTAACCTATTCCGGCCGTCTTCTCCAGAATGGCGCGCTGGTAAATTCTCCCTTGGCGATGACCTTCTCTATCTATGACGCGGCTACTGGCGGAAATCTGCTCTGGACGCAACCCCAGCCCAGCGTAGAAGTTAATCAGGGTATCTATAGCGTACTGCTTGGTGATACTAGTAATCCTATAAGCTCGAACGTCTTTGTGACTGACAATGCCTATTTGCAGGTTGTGGTTGCTGGAGAGACTCTTTCACCTAGGACCAAGATCAACAGCGTCGGTTATGCTTTACAGGCGGCATCAGTGACTGGTTTATCCAACGTATTTCCATCAAGCGGCAACGTGGGTATCGGTAACCCCGGTCCTTGGGGTGTGCTAGACATCAGAAAGACCCCTCAGCCCAATGCTCCGCATTTATTGTTCGGCGATCAGCCGGCAATATCAGGACAATCCGCGGCAAAGCTGCTTTTTGCGGGTAATGGCATCCAGCATGCAGGAATGTACTGGGTCCCTGTGACTTCCGGCATAGGCAGATTGCATTTTAGTTTTGGCGGAAGCGGCGATCCCTCGATGAATGTGACAAAAATGACAATTCAGAATGATGGTAAAGTTGGTATCGGTACAACAGCTCCGGAATATGTACTGCAAGTACAAAACAGATTTGGCGTTTCTGATCAAGGTGTCATTTATTGGGGACAGGATGCCAGTTCTACAACTCCGGTGTATAAAGGTTTTTTGAGCTGGGACGTTGACCGGGTCATGGTCGGAGGAAATACGCCGGCAACGGACCTTTCTCTTTACGCTAATGGTTCGGAAAAGATCAGGGTGAATAGTTCGGGCAAGATCGGCATAGGACTGACCAATCCAGGCGCAAAATTGACCGTAGTCAACTCAACGGCCAGTACGGAGTCCTTCAGGGTCGACGGCCTTAGTGGGGGGGCTATGATCCTGGCCAATAATGGAACGGTATGGGGTAACAGTTCGGTTGGTATCATGGGTAGTAATTTATACGTGACCACTGGCAATGTTGGGATAGGTACCCTTTATCCCAGCGCCAAACTGGGGGTAACCACTGTTGAACCAGGCGCCTTGGTCAATAGGTCGATCCTGGATTTGTATCACATGTATAATAATGGAGCCAATGGTCATATCTTACAGTTTCTGGGCGTTGCCAATGCAGGTACCTATGATGCCTTCAATATTGTTTCCAGGTATTCTCATCGTTTAAGTCTGGGGGCATTAGCCGGTGCGCCGTCTACTACACCTAAAGAAGACTTTACGATCTTGTCTGACGGTAATGTAGGGATCGGGACTGCTAATGTTAGATTTAGCAGCAATGATGCTAGATTTCTGGCGGTCAGTGCCAGCGGAAAAGGAAATGATAAGTTCTCGGAAATAGGTGCGGGTGGTAATATCCTTACTAATGGGTCTTGGGCGGGTGTTTATTCCTTCTTTAACGAAGCAATATCGGCTCCCGAAAAAAGAATTGCTGCTATCGCTAGTTCGCTGGAAGGAAGTACAGGTAGCGGTAATATTTCTTTCTGGACAATGAAGGATGGTAGTATCGGGGAGAAGATGCGTTTGACGTCGGCTGGCTACGTTGGGATCGGTACGACCGCCCCGGCAGGAGCCCTGGATGTTAACGGAATTGCCTACTTTCGATCGAACGTATATTTAGGTGGCTATACTATGTGGGGACTTGGACAACTCTCCTTTAACAATGGCAATTATATCAAACCTAATGACCCTGTGAATTATGCCTTCACCGTCTATTCTGGCACTCCTGCCGCGGCTGCGTTAACGATCAGGGAAAACGGCAATGTCGGTATCGGCACCACAGCGCCTGGCACAGATAAGCTTGACGTGCGTGGCAGAGCCTATGCCTCTGGTGGCTGGATGGCAACAGATGCGGATTATGCTGAATGGTTCGAGAAAGAAGAGGACGCCAAGGCTGGAGATATTATTGGTATCAATTTGCAGACAGGCAAGACCAGAAAATACAGGGCCGGAGACAAGTTCATCGGGGTCTATTCCACGAACCCGGCCTATGTTGGTAACAGACTGCAGGAAACTGACCAGGAAATGTCCCAGACCCATCTGCTGGTAGGTTTATTAGGACAATTGGAATTTGCCAGAGAACAGGTCGTTCTTGAAGGCCGGCTAGTTAAAACATCTGATGGCAAGGAGATCGGAGTCCTGTTGAGTAACGGTAAAGTGTTGGTAGGGCGTTAAGGAAGCATTGTGATCCCTTGGTAGCCGCGGGCTTTAGCCCGGGTTGTAATACGCTACTGAATAAGATGCAAGCTAAAGCTTGCGGCTACCAGACAATATTATTGGTGTTCTTGTGTTCATATATTCCTTCCTTGGCTACTGGCTACTGACTACTGTATACTTTTTCCCATGCTCAAATTCGAGATCATCGCCCAAAAAGGCAAAGCCCGCGCCGGAGTGCTACACACGCCGCACGGCGATATTCAAACTCCTGTATTTATGCCCGTAGGCACTTTGGGTACCGTGAAGTCACTTACGCCAGATATGCTAAACGACCTGGGCGCCCAGATCATTCTGAGCAATACCTATCACCTGTATCTTCGTCCGGGGACGGAGATCATCAAGAAGGCAGGTGGCCTGCACAAATTCATCAACTGGAATAAACCGATTCTGACCGACAGCGGAGGTTATCAGGTCTTCTCGCTGGACGAACTTAAAAAGGTCACCGAAGACGGTGTTACTTTTCATTCTCATCTCGACGGCAGTACCCATCATCTAACTCCGGAAAAAGTGAT
>JBAZXJ010000143.1:0-3864 GCA_041659865.1 Candidatus Margulisiibacteriota bacterium
CTGCACACAGGCCGTGGTCAATCTTTCATCGACCAGCTCTATCTCTAAGGGAATAGCCTTTTTCAATTGTTCATGCAGAACACGCATCTTCTGCGCCGCTGGTCCTTCCGTGCCATCCATCTTAATAGGAAAGCCCAGGATGATCTTGTCTACCTCATATTCATCGCAGAGTTCTTTTAAAGACTTGATCAGTTCAGTGGAGGGAATTGTTTTTAGCGGTTGTCCGGTAAAGCCCAAGGGGTCAGAAATAGCGATACCCGTCCGTTTTTCACCGTAGTCGATACTAAGAATTCGCATGGCAGAAGAATAAGGGTTTTGGGGTAAAAAGACAAATTGTGATATATTGGGTCGAAAGTAGTACAAGTAGATGGGTATAGTGGACTAACCTCCGTCATTGCGAGGAGGCAGCCGACGAAGCAATCTCGGCAACAAGCCCCCTTCCGAGATTGCTTCGTCGTCCCGCTGCGGGACTCCTCGCAATGACGGGGCGTATTCTTGTGTTCAAAAGGGGTTATTAAATGACAGCACTACCGAAAAAAGATCAACGCCTAACAGTCTCTATTACCGAACTCGCCTACGGCGGCGAAGGTGTCGGGCGGGTTGATGGCTTTGTCGTCTTCGTGCCCTGGGCTGTGCCCGGAGATGTCGTGGAAGTCAGTGTCGTCCAGCGCAAGAGAAGTTATTGCCGGGGGAAGATCGAGCGCTTTGTTGAGAAGTCGGCCTTGCGGGTCGAGCCTCCTTGTCCGTATTTCAGCCGTTGTGGCGGCTGCCGCTGGCAGAATTTAAGTTATGACGATCAGCTTAAATTTAAGAAGTTGATCCTGAAGAATGAATTAAAAAAAGAGTTGGAGCTTATCCCTGCTCCGGAAGCCCTTCATTATCGTAATAAAATGGAATTCACTTTTGGCGAAGGTCCGGACGGCTTGCTTCTGGGCTTGCATAAAGCCGGGGACTTTTCCCAGATCGTTGATCTGGAAAGCTGTCTTTTGCATACCAGGGAAGCGGACCGTATCTTTCAGGTCGCCCGGAAATTTTTCCAGGAAAAATATCGCCAGGGGCTATCAGTTTATAATAAACATAACCATCAGGGCTTCCTGCGTTACCTGATCTTGCGCAGTACCCAGGGGAAAGTGTTGATCAACCTGGTCGGCTCCAACAGCGACCTTCCTGCGGCTGTCCAAAATGAATTCGTTGAGCTGATGAAAGCTCTGCCTGAAGCTGCGGGGATCATCTATAGCGTAAGCAGCAGTACGTCGGATGCGATAAAAGTGGATGAGGAAAAACTGCTTTGGGGGAAAGATGTTCTGCAGGAAAAGATAGGCGAGATCGTCTATAACATCCATAGCCGGACCTTTTTTCAGACCAACTCGGCCGGGACCAGGATACTTTATGATCTGGTCCGTGAATACGCGTTACAGGCCATAGCAAAGAACAACAATAATAAACCGGTGATGCTCGATCTCTATTGCGGGGTCGGCAGTATCGGCTTGTACCTGGCGGACCTGGCGAAAAATGTTATCGGGGTGGAGTTGGTGGATGAGGCGATCGCCCAGGCCAAGGAAAATGCCTGGACGAACGGTTTAAAGAATACCAAGTTCTACGCCGGTGATGTCGGCGACTGGCTAAATGAAAGAACAGAGGTTCGGTTCAGGGAAAATATTCCGATACATATGGAAAAGATAGATATTCTGATCATTGATCCCCCGCGCAGCGGGATGACCACCAAGGCGATCAAGCGGCTTTTGGCCGTAAAAGCCAGGCATATTATTTATGTATCCTGCAATCCAACGACCATGGCCCGCGATCTGCAGAATATGCAGGACGCTGGTTATGAGATACAAGCGCAAAAGGGCGTCGATATGTTCCCGCAAACTTACCACATGGAGTGCGTGGTCCTTCTGGAAAGAATATAGAATATAATAAGCAAGCTGAAGAAGACGTGTTATAATATTAAAGCAACATTTGCCTCTGTGCCTCTGTGCCTTAGTGCCTATGTGCCTGAATTATAGGAGGTAATAGTAATGCAAGAACTCATCAGTATGGTCGACCTAACCGTTGTCTACAGACTTCTTTTATCCGGTCTGCTCGGCGGGATCATCGGCGCGGAGCGCGAATATGCAGGGAAGCCTAGCGGGTTTCGCACAAGTATCTTGATCTGCATGGGTTCCGCCTTATTCGTGCATCTCGCGCTGTTCAGCATGGCCAGTTATAACATCGGGGATCCGACAAGGGTCATTGGCCAGGTCATAACCGGTATCGGTTTTCTGGGCGCGGGAACGATTATACAGTCCGGTGGCTCGGTCTTAGGTATGACCTCGGCAGCTACTATTTGGGTCGTATCAGGTATCGGGATGGCCGTCGGTATCGGCGACTACTTTTCCGCGACAGTATCCACCGTGCTCATCTTCATCGTCCTGACCGTGCTAAATGTTTTGGAAAGAAAAGTGAAGAGTCAGCTGGAGAAGATGGAGAAAAAGTAGTCCGGAGGTCGGCCTCTATGGCCGCCTGATACAAATAGGGATACAAAGGAGATCATGATCATGAAAAGAAAAATGTTTTATATGGCCTGCTTGTTAGTTAGCTTATTCGCAGCGAATACCTTTGTTGCGGTCGCACAAGAAGTCTATTCGTTAGCTGACAACGAAGCCTATATCAAAGATCAAGCTGAAAGGATGCGCGATTCTCGTTCTTTTTATGCCAAAGTATCAGGCACGTTATCCGGCGCATTATTGGCCGGTCATTTGTTCAGCGATAATAAAGACGCTAAAGCAGATACTTTATATGGTGCAGTGGTCTTGGGCGGGCTGACTACTTATCTGCTTTTTCCTGGCCCGATGGAACAGAAATATGCTGATTATCTGCACTCACCAGCCAAAGATGTCCGTGCATTATTGACCTCTCTATACGAGGAAGAGCGTAATTCTCGGTTGATGATCTCTGCGCTTGCACTTGGAATGTCGTTCCTTCACGTCGCTCCATACTATTACAACGATACTAATAACGATCAGCATCTTGTTGATCCCAATGTATATACCAGATCTTTATGGCTAGGTCTTGCTCTTGCCAGCTATTTTTTGCCATCACCTTATGAAGAAGAATTACAGCGTCGGCTAGATGGTGCCAAAAAAGGATCGCTATCCTGGCAGGTACAGCCCTTGGCTGGTGGCTTGCAGGGCGGATTAAGCTACAAGTTCTAGGCTTCTATATAAAAAACAAGCGGATATTGAACCAGCCGTCAAGATGTTTCTTTAAGAAACCCCCTGTAGCTGAAAGAAACAGATTGTGGAGCATTATTTAAACCGGTAAAATATATGCTCAATGTTCAAAAAACTCTCCGGTATCCTGATCAGCCTGTTCCTGGCCTATTTTTCCTTCCCTAACCAATTGGTCCAGCTGGACTTTTTGGCCTGGTTCTGTTTTGTGCCGCTGTTGCTGGTCATCGAACAGGAGGGCAGGGGCAGAAAATTATTCCTCCTTTGGTCGTTTTTCCTGGTACTTTTGCTGGCATTGCTCTGGCTGGATCCGTTCAAATTCCCAGAAGGCCTGGCCAACAAAGGGGCCGGACTGGGCTTGCTCTCGTTGTATTTGGTTTATCCACTGGGTTATTCCTGCCTGCTAACCTTATATAAAAGACCGTTAATTGCCGCATCCGCCTGGATAGCTTTTGAGTATTTATTGACCGTTCTGCCCCTGGGCTTTCCCTTGAGCTTTGCGGTCACGCAGTACAAAGCTCATTTGCTTTTGCCGATCTGTAGTATCACCGGGATCTATGGCCTAAGCTTTCTGCTGATCTTTACAAATTGTACGCTTGCCAATTTTATTCGGAACAGGAACAAGCAAGAATTAATTCTGCCAGCTATCCTT
>JBAZXJ010000143.1:3874-4702 GCA_041659865.1 Candidatus Margulisiibacteriota bacterium
AGCACCGAAGGCCAACACAGCCGAGCCGGTTGATCTCATTTTAGTCCAGCCGGCATTGTCCTGGCGTTCTGTCTGGTATTCCTTTGAGAATAATTATCTGTCCAAACAAAATCTGGGCAAGCTGGTCTCCCTTTCTAAGCAGGCGGCTTTATCTTTTCCAACGGCCACGCTGATTTGGCCGGAAATGTCCGTCGTTGGTACGGGCCTGACCAACAAGACCGTAACTGAAACCTTGAACAAGATCCCCTGGTGCAACAACCTTGTTCTGGGGGCCAAAGACCTGGGCAATAATTCGCTGGTCTCCCTTAACCGCCATAGCCGTAAACTTTCCAGATACAACAAAAGCCGGCTAATACCTTTCTTTGAAACTGATAAAATACTTCCAGGAAATATTTCCGCACCCGTTCCGATCGGTAACGACCGCCAGAAATTAGGTGCCTATATCTGCTACGAGAACCTTTTTCCACAGGTCAGCCGCGAGCTGGTCCGCCAAGGAGCGGAATTTATCGGTTGTATTTCCTTTAATACCTGGCTGGGAACTACCAACTGGCCGCTTTTGCAGATGGCCTACGTTACCTTCCGGGCGGCTGAGAACAACAGATATGCTTTCTATCTGAACAACAATGGTCCGTCCTTAGCTGTTGAGCCAAGTGGGCGGATCATTGGGAATATCCCTTTTGGTTCGCCCGGATATCTGTGCTTTAAAGCTCAAAGCATTTCCGTACGAACATTTTATAGTGAACATGGCGATCTGTTCGTTCTTTGGATGAGCCTATTGACCTTGCTGATGCTGTTTTGGGAAAGGAGAGTATCTGTTGTCGGAAAAAA
>JBAZXJ010000144.1:0-4701 GCA_041659865.1 Candidatus Margulisiibacteriota bacterium
TAGGCGCCTTAGGTCCCAGGGCTAAAGGAACAGTGTTAACGCTTGGGGGGTTGATCGATGATCCGAACCTATATGTACAGAAAGCTGCACTCCAGGCATTGAAAAAGATCGGGACAGCAGGTATTTCAGAATTACAAGGAGCATACACTAGCCAGGACCATAATACCCGTACACTTGCCATAATTATCCTGGGGGGACTCGGCGGACCGGAGTCTGTCTCCATCTTGACCGGATTATGCCAGCATAAGGACCTTGAAGTTAGGCAAGAAGCGGCGAAAGCGCTTGGCGTGATTGGGCCGGAAGCTAAAAATGCCATCCCGATCCTATGCTCGCTATGTAATGATCATAAATACCAAGCAATTGATCAAGACATGTATGCGGCAGAAACTCTGGGGCTGATCGGGCAAGAGGCTATACCCGTGTTATTTATGTTCAGCAGGAATCGAGATGCCAACGTCCGCAGGGCAGCTGCAACTGCTTTTCGGGAACTTGGACCGAAAGGGAAAGATATTTTGCCGATATTACGCCTGTTATGTCAGGACAAAGTGGCCAGGGTCCGCGAGGAAGCAGCTCGAGCGATAAGTCACATTGGCTATGAAGCGTATGATGCTGTACCAGAGTTGAAAGTATTATTTCGGGATCATAACCATCATGTCCGTGGGGCAGCGGTTTACTCATTGGGTTGTATCGGCCCGCGGGCTAGAACAGCTGTGCCAGAATTGATCTTGCTGTTAAAAGATACGGAACATGATGTTCAAGTAAAAACCATAAATGCTTTGGGAAATATCGGACCGGAAGCCAAAGCCGCTGTACCGGTGTTAATAGAACTGCTAAAGGATAAGCGACTTGGGAGTCTGGCTGTGCAAGCTTTAGGACAGATCGGTCCGGAGGCTGATGCGGCCGTACCAGAGCTATGTGAACTTTTGAGCAAAGATACTGACCGCTTAGATATTGCCAGGACCTTGGCAAAAATTGGGCCAGCGGCTAAAGAAGCGGTCCCAAAATTATGCGCCATGTTGAAAGAGGGTAACCCCCCAAAGATGCGATATTGCGCCGCAAGAACTCTAGGCGGGATCGGTCCTGAAGCAGTCGCAGCAGTGCCGGAATTAAGATGTCTGCTAAAAGAGCAGGATCCAGTGCTAAGGGAGTTAGCTGCTTATGCTTTAGGGAAGATCGGACCTCAAGCAAAAGAAGCGGTTCCCATATTGCGGGAACTTTGCCAGGACCAGAACAAGGAAGTACAGCTTGAAGCAATATTGGCGATAGGAATGATCGGCTCCGATAAAACAGGACTTGTGTCCAAGCTGTGCATATTTGCTAATGACGAAGATTTCCAGATCCGTGAAGCTGCGATGAGAGCTTTTGGCGATATTGGTCCAGAAGCTCAAGCAGCTGTGCCAGAACTATGTGAAGTGTTAAAAAAAAATGAAGATGAACAGCATGAAGTTGAATTGATGGCTGCTATAACTGCCTTGGGTAAAATTGGACCAGCGGCCAAAGCGGCTTTGCCAGATCTATACAAGCTGCAACAAAGCCATCAAGAATGGTATGTGCGCAATGCCGCAGAACTAAACATAGAAAGGATCAAAGGTTAAATGCCATATAAAATAATTGAACAAATGTCCATTAGAAGGATAACCATTGAAGAACTGATCAGGCATCTGTTCCACCACGATCCCCAAGTACGCGCCGATGCGGCAAGGGCTTTTGGGCAGATCGGACCAGCGGCCATAAAAGCCATACCTGTTTTATGCAAATTGTTGAAGGAGTACAAAGAGTACGGCGAGCAGCCCAATTTGGACGTCGCAAAAGCCTTAGGGGCGATCGGGGCAGAAGCTATTCCGGCCCTCTTCGCTTTGAGCAGGGATCGTGATGCCAAGATCCGCCAGTCCGCGTCCCATGCCTTTGGCCTGCTTGATAGGGAAGCAAAAGATGTTCTGCCTGTCCTGGGCATATTAAGTCAGGACCAGGACGCTATGGTCAGGGAAGAAACGGCAAGATCATTTGGAAAAATTGGCTCTGCCTCCAAGGAAGTACTGCTGGAAATACGCGCTTTGTTAAGGGACCCTGATGAGAACGTTCGCCGCTATGCCGCCCACTCTGCAGGAAGTATAGGTGCTGAGGCTAGAGCTGCCGTGCCGGAATTAGTCGAGTTGTTAAGCGATGACGATCAGTTCGTCCGCCTGGCGGCGATCGAAGCTCTAGGCGAAATTGGTCCGGAGGCGAAAGAAGCTGTTCCTGGATTGAACACGTTATTGAAAGATACCGACAAAGATGTGCGTAAAGCCGTAAAAAAAGCCTTGGGAAAGATCGAGAGAGCTCAAGCTTAGTTAATATGAACCGAAAGATAATTAAAATAGATCCTGAGATACTCAAGCGAAAAGTAAGTGCGCTTGGCGGATCACCATATAATATTTTCGCGCATAGTGTTGATAAAAAGTCCGCTTACTTGTGCCAGATCGATCGGCAATACCAGGACTTGGTCGCTTATTTACTCCGCTGGCAGACCGCCCAAAAGATACCTTTATGTATGCAAAAGGGATATGCTGTTAATAAAACTTATTTTGCTCAGCAGATCAAAGTTCTGGATGAACCAACCCGTCAATTGATCTTTGCAAAAATACTAGGGATCGATCCTGGGTCCGCCGACCTTGTTCTTGATGACCAGTTAAGCTTCGAAGAGTTCCAAACACGAACCGAAAGATCAGTAATAATGACTGCTCGGGCCGAGAAGAAGATCAAGGCCCAGGTTATAGCTTTAGACAAGGCCAGGCAAAAGGTCCTTGCTTGTTTGAAAAATGAGCAGGCCGACCCGCTTGGTGATGATCATCAGGCAGTAGCGGCAAAGAAGGTCCTGGAGATAGTTAAAAATGCTACGACAGATATCATCTCGACCTTGAGCCAGCTTTGCCATGATCCGGACAAGCATTTGCGCGAGATGGCCGCGGTCGCGATCAGAAGTATTGGCCCGATGGCCAAGGCCGCGGTGCCAGACCTGCGTGATCTATGCAAGGAAAACGGGCCAAAGCTTCGCCGGGCCGCCGCTTACGCTTTAGGTGAGATCGGCCCGGAAGCCGGATCGGCGGTACCAGAGTTGCGAGCTCTTTTGGCTGATACGATCTGGGATGTTCGTATCGCAGCGATAGAGGCTCTAGACAGGATCGGGCCAAAAGCTAAAGCGGCGCTTCCTGAACTGCTCAAGCTGGCTAATGATCCTGACAAGCATATTTCCCAGATAGCCCAGGAAGCGATCAGCAGTATTGAGCGCTAATATACCGAGATGTTGCGCGCTGGGCTCGAAAAAAGTAAAATGATCCCATGACCGAGAACAAACGGATCCTCCTTCATACCTGCTGCGGGCCATGTAGTATCGCGCCGGTAAAACATTTGCGCCTGAAAAACTGGGAAGTGACCGCGTTTTTTTACAATCCCAATATCCATCCTTTGGAAGAATACCAAAGACGCCTGCAGGCTATGGACGACTATGCGCGTAAAGTTACCTTGCTCCTGACCATCCACGGCGATTATAATTTGAATAATTTTCTGGAGGAACTTTCCTGGTCCGGTTATTCGAAGCCCCAGCGCTGCGAAATGTGCTATGCCTTGCGCCTAGATGAAACCGCGCGCTTTGCCAAGGTCAACGGGTACCAAAGTTTTTCCTCTACCTTGCTATATAGCGTATACCAGGACCATGAGCAGATCAAAAAGATCTGCGAGCAAAAGGCAGAACAGTACCAGATAGAGTTTTACTATCATGATTTTCGCGCGGCCTGGCAGGAAGGGCAGAACCTTTCCCGGGAAATGCAGCTTTATCGGCAGGGCCATTGCGGCTGTTTGTTCAGCCAGGATGAAAGAGCCGCCGAAAAAGCCAAAAGGAAAGAGATCCTCCATTAATGATCCTGGCCCTTGGTGTATTCGACGGAGTCCATCTAGGCCACCAGCAGGTCATCGCCAAAGCAGATAAAGTTCTGACCTTTGATCCCCATCCCAATTCCGGCGCTCACTTACTTACCACCCTGGAAGAAAGAAAAAAACTGATCCCTAACCTGGTGGTCCTGCCTTTCGACAAGCATTTATCCATGCTTACACCCGAAGGCTTCGTCAAAGAGGTCTTGGTCGGACAGTTCAAGGCAAGCAAGGTGGTAGTTGGTTATGATTTTGCTTTCGGCTATAACCGTGAAGGTCATACCTCGGACCTGGTGAACCTGGGCAGAAAATATGGTTTCGAGGTGGAAGTCATCCCTGTATTCATGGTCGACGAGATCATTCCCAAAAGCTCGACCATCCGCAATTTGCTTGGCATGGGCGAGGTCGAAGAAGCCGCTAGCTTGCTCGGACGCAATTATTCCGTGACCGGCATCGTCGGTAAAGGTAAACAGCTTGGCCGTGAGCTGGGCTTTCCCACAGCTAATCTGGAACTCCCTGAGAATAAACTGATCCCCGCGGAAGGCGTTTATCTTGGCCAGGACTGCCTGATCAATATCGGCGAGATCATGGAAGTGCATATTCTGGAATTTTCCGGAGACCTTTATGGTCAAAGTCTGACCGTGGAATTCTTCAAGCGTCTGCGGCCGGAGATAGAATTTACGGACCATCGGGACCTGATCGCGCAGGTGGAGAAGGATATTGCTCTCGCCAAGAAGATGCTTCCGTCATTGCGAGGAGTCCCGCATCGGGCGACGTGGCAATCTCGATAAGCAA
>JBAZXJ010000145.1:0-1833 GCA_041659865.1 Candidatus Margulisiibacteriota bacterium
TGGGTCCCGCCGGATAATTTTCATATTACTTTAAAATTTCTGGGGGCGGTAAAGGAAGACACCCTTGCTGACCTGCAAAATGTTCTGCAGGCCTTGTCCGTTAAATTCAAGCCCTTTGAATTGCTCTTGTCCGAAGTCGGTGTTTTTCCTGACCTGTCAGCACCTCAAGTGCTCTGGGTCGGGACCAGGTCCGCGGAGCTGGAAGCTTTGGCCAAAGAAATAGATAGCGCGCTGGAACCTCTTGGTTTTCAGCTCGAAAAACGCAGCTTTGTCGGCCATGTTACTTTGGCCAGATTAAAACGCGGGCGGATCAAGCAATCCTGGTTCGATGAAAAAATGACCAGTTTCGTTCCGCAGAACATCGCCGTCAAGAAGATCACCCTATACCAAAGCACCTTGGTGGATAAAAGCCCCGTCTATAAAGTACTGAAACATTTCCGCTTCGACCGGGATTAACTTTGCAGTTAAGACCTCTCCCCTAGCCCCTCTCCGCCAAGCCGACGCGGCTGGCAGAGAGGGGAAGTAGTTTGTTTCATTTGAATATGACCCCGTCATTGCGAGGAGGCATCCGACGAAGCAATCTCTCGCAAGCAATACGCGCCGATAATGACGCGTCATCTAGCTCGCTTTCTTCTCGTAGTGAATGACCTATATTATTTCCTTAGGGATCATTTTCTTAACATCATTGCAGATCATCCGCGCAGCATCCATAAAATCTTCGGCAAAGAACACCCGGTCCGGATATTTGGCTTTCAAGGCCTCTACCTTGGGCCGTTCTTTTTCTTCGTTAGCTTTATATGACATCACCCAAACGCCCTTGCCGCCGGCATTGATCGCGGTCTGCACATCGCTTACTCTGTCCCCGACCACATAGATCGCATCCAGCTCTTTTAAGCTCTTGCCCAGGACGGCTGCCGATCTCTCGACCATGCCTATATTCGGTTTAAGATCACGATGGTTCTCCACGACATATTCCGGCTTGTATTTCCAGCCGCGCGCCAGGATCTTGTCTCTATAAGCGAAGTCGGCCACAGTACAGGCAAAGACCCCCTTGATGTTCAGTCCTTCTTTTTTCAGCTTGCGCACGATCTCAGCGTTGACCTCGTCTATTCGTTTTTCTGTCACCTGGGAGAATTCCGGGTTGCTTACGGCTATATAAGGTTGATTGGTAATGATAAAGAATTCCGCGCCAGGAATGATATTTAGCAGCCGAATACCTTCGATCACGCCGGGCAGGAATTCGAGCTGTTCGCGCCAGTTCGTTTCCTTGCCCAGATAGAAATTGCGGTCCTCGTTTATCGTTCCGTCACGGTCCGAACAGATCAAGATGGTCATGGTTAATATCATAGCACGCAGGTTATAATAAATTAAATATGTTGATCAAAAAAGACCAGGACGTGATCCTCTCGTATTTCTCTGA
Source organism: Candidatus Margulisiibacteriota bacterium (assembly GCA_041659865.1). GTDB lineage: Bacteria > Margulisbacteria > JBAZXJ01 > JBAZXJ01 > JBAZXJ01 > JBAZXJ01. The sequence goes on from JBAZXJ010000145.1 coordinate 1,421, forward strand.
CAAGTCCAATCTGCAGGGCGGGCATGCTGAGGCCGTGTATTTTCCGGAAAGCGTAGACGACTTGCTTGTCTTGATGAAAGACGCCAACAACAATGCTCTGCCGCTGACCATATCCGGGACAGGCACCGGCACTACCGGCGGGCGTATTCCATTTGGCGGAGCGGTCGTCGCTATGGAGAAGTTCAAAGGCATCAACAACTTTTCCGCTGATAAGCGCACGGTCGAAGTGTTACCGGGCACTACACTTGCCGAGCTCGACGACTTTCTCAGGCCGTTGGGCTATATTTATCCACCCGACCCGACGGAAGCTACGGCCCAGCTCGGCGCGACCATCGCCAATAATTCTTCCGGCGCCCAAAGCTACAAATTCGGCGCCACGCGCAATTGGGTAGATGGATTGAAGATCGTTCTAC
>JBAZXJ010000145.1:1843-4685 GCA_041659865.1 Candidatus Margulisiibacteriota bacterium
GGGAAAATTGTTAGATATCAAACGCGGCCAATATCGGGCAGACGGTTTAACCATAACGTTGCCGGTGGCGAGTAGAGACAAGGCAGGCCGTGCCTCTGCCATATCGTTGCCTGTTTACCAACCCCCTCTGAGCACGAAAAACACCGCCGGATATTTCATTCGTCCGGATATGGACCTGATCGATCTCTTCATCGGCAGCGAAGGAACGCTGGGCATAATTGCCGGTGCCACGCTGAAGGTTATTCCGCGCGCCAGGGAACGCCTGGCGTTCTATTTGTTCTTCAAAGATCGTCTGGACTGTTTTGCTCTTGCTGACGAACTTCGCCAGTCGGAAGAAGTCGATCCTGTGTGTATCGAATTCTACGATCGCCATTCCCTACTTCTCCTGCGCAAACACTATGGAAATATTCCGGCCAATGCTGAGGCCTGTCTCTATGTTGAGCAATGGCTGCCGGTAGTGGCCAGGGAAGTACGCGGTGCTATAGCTGGGGGCGGTGGTGGCAAGGGGGACGGAGGTTCTCCCTTGCGAGTGTCATTGGGGACGGAGGACGACCTTCTTGCCACCTGGGGTTTGCTCTTGGAAAAGTTAGGCCTTCAGCTATTAGACCAATGGTGCGCCCAAACGGAAAAAGAGCACGCCTACTTCGAAGCGATCAGGCACAATATGCCGGAGCGAGTAAACGAACTGGTCGCACAATATGGTCAATTGAAGATCAGCATGGACTTCGCCCTGCCCGGTCCGGAGTTCAGCAGAATATATGAATTGTACGAGCAGGTCATCGTGCCCTCCGGCATTGAATGGTTATCCTTCGGGCATCTTGGGGATCATCATTTACATCTTAACCTTCTACCCAAGAACAGCGCTGAATATAAATTAGGCGAGGAAATATATTTGAAGTTGGCAAGGGAAGTGATAAGGGTGAATGGTACGGTCTCCGCTGAGCATGGCATCGGCAAGCTCAAGCACCGCTGGCTGGAATTGATGTACGGACCGGAAGTCATAGCGCAGATGCGCTCGTTAAAGAATAGCTTCGATCCCAAGATGATCCTGAACAAGGGAAATCTTTTTACGGCAGCTTAATTTATCATCGTCGCGGGAATACATTCATTATCTTTATCAAAAGAGAGCTGTTCGGGATATAGGGAAATAATGGCGCCCTTCCCGGCATTCGGTATCTTCCGGCGTAAATAGTCTATCCCTTTTAGATCATTTTTGCTGATAGTCGCAGCTAATTTTATCTCTATCGGGGAGATCACGTCGTCTTTTTCGATCAAAAGGTCAACTTCATTCCCTTCTTTATCCCGATAATAATAGAGCGCGGGGAGCTCTCCTCTGTACCAATAACTTTTTATTATCTCAGCGACTACGAACGTTTCCAGGAAGGCTCCGGCCATCGCTCCGCTAGCGGCGGCTTCAGGGGTTTTCCATTTGGTCAGGTACGCCGCTAACCCGGTATCCAGAAAATACAGCTTGGGGGCCTTGACCAGGCGTTTGGAGAAGTTCGCCCAATATGGCTGGAGCAGAAAGATCTGGGAACTGGCGGTCAGGATCCCCAGCCAGTCGCTGACCGTTGTTACAGAGATCCCTGTATCACGCGCCAGATCGGACATATTAAGCACCTGGCCTGTCCGCGCCGCGCATAATTGCAGGAATTTGTGGAAAGTCTCTATCTTGGCTACCTTGAAGATATCCCGCAGGTCTCTGTCGATATAGGTTTGCAAATAGGAATTGTAAAATAGTTCCACGGGCGGAGCATCTTTATGAAGCAATTCCGGAAAAGATCCGCGCAAGATCCGCTTGAACAGATCATGAATGTTCTTCGGCACGGCCTGCCGGCTTTTCCGGGTCCTGCTGCCGGGCAAAAAGGCTTTTGTCTTTTTTCGTTCCTCCTTCTCCTCTGCCCTGGACAAGCCAAGCAGATTCAATATCCCGACCCTGCCCGCCAGTGACTCTGTGACATTCTTCATTAGGGAGAACTGCTGAGATCCGGTAAGCCAATATTGGCCCTTTTTAGTTGAAGCATCGACCTTGATCTTGATATATGGGAAAAGTTGCGGTGCGTATTGAGCCTCATCGATCAATAACGGCGCGGGATACTGCTGCAAGAATAACCCTGGGTCATTTTGCGCCAGGCTTCTTTTGTCCAGGTCATCTAGCGAAACATAATTACGTTCCGTTCTGGCAGAAAGATGTTTTAACAAGGTTGTCTTGCCGACCTGCCGGGGGCCAGCTAGATACAAGACCTTGAATTTCTTGTTGATACGCAGGATCACATCTTCCAGATAGCGTGCTCTATACATGTGACTAATTTAAACTGTCAGCTTAAATTAGTCAAGAGACTTCATCCCGGCCTCGCGGCCTCTTATCGGTCACCGAGCTGCCTGCGCTGCTTACCCTGAGCCTGGTCGAAGGGAGCGTCGAAGCGTGTGCCTATCTCACCATCTTCGCCTTAAGAGCCTCGATCTCTTTCTGCTGAGCTTCGCTCCTGGCTTTGAGTTCGGTTATTTCCTTGTCCTTCTGCTGCTTTAGTTCCTGGATGGCTTTCGTCAGCACTGATGTTAATTGCCCATATGACAAGCTCATATTGCCTTCTTCACCATAGACAACTTCTGGAATGACCTCTTTTACTTCCTGGGCAATAAAGCCAATGTCCGCCCGGCCATCCACTTTAGTATTATAGGCTACCGGATGCAGACGCAGCAGCTCGGGAAGGCCATATTGAATATCCCTGATGTTCTGTTTTTTATTGCGATCTGAGCCATTGGTGAAGACGCCAGCGGCGGTCAGCTTGGCCCCGCTGTCGTCATAGATGCTGTCACCTGTGCCATTGTTCCTGATATT
>JBAZXJ010000146.1:0-4651 GCA_041659865.1 Candidatus Margulisiibacteriota bacterium
GACCGGCCGATCGTTACCGCGATCAGGAACAATATGGCCGATATCATTCGGCTGACCGACCTGAAAGCTTTTAATCACGCAGATTTCGCAGATACGCTTTGCGGTATCTTGAGCGCGGCGGGCTTGAACCAGGAACAAGTGACCAGAGCGCAAAGCTGGTTCACGCGGGTCAATACCAGGAACGAGCAGGAGATAGTTATAACCCAGACCGCTTTGAATTCCGGAATTGAAGAAAGATTCGCTCCGCATATAGCCATCGATATGGTCCAGGAGATCTGGAAAGCAATTGATCTCAATCAGATCGGTGAACTTGGGCACAGAGTGCTCAATGGCAATGCTACAACAGAGGAAGAAGCCGAGTTCCGCGCTTTGGTCCAGACCCAGGGCGAAGGCCGTTACGCCAGGAACCTGATCAGTTTTTCTCAAGGCTTCCAGATGAATAACGAAGGAATGGACGCTTTTCTCAATGGCATTAGAAATAACACTGGAACGATCAACAGACAAGCCAGGGTCATAACCGGCGAGTGGGTCGAAGATATTCCGGTTGATTCCACGAACGTGCCACTGAGATTGAACGCTTATGATCAGGCTCGTTTATCCATCGGTCTGACCCAGAGAGGTGATGCTGATAATACCGAAGGTAATCTTTTATATCTATTGGAAAGAATGAGGGCCCTCCCCGAAACTGAAAGACAAAAAAGTAGGATTTGGCAGATCCTGCAGGAACGCAGCTGCGGGAATGCCGCGGTCTGGTCGCTGCCCAGACCGGCTAGTGCTGGAGCCCCTGCCCAACTTGGAGCGGAGATCGAGCAAGTGGTCCGAACGATGTTCAATAAAGCAGTGGCTGCTCCGGAAAACCTAAGCCAGCTTTGTCAGGAAGTTGCGCAAGGGGTCAATCCCTTGTCTAAAGACTGGGTAACAAGGTTAAAAGAAAATTTGACGAAACTATTACCAAAAGACTCGATAAATATCGACCGGGTCGCGGCGGTCTTTGATCAATGGTATGCCTTGAACGCTATCAGGAACCATGTCGCGGCCCCTGACAAGAGTAATCCAGGTATGGTCGAGGATGTCCGCAAACTTATCCAGCAGAACGTCTTTGATGATCAAAATAATAAACTGTCGACCGAGTTAAGCAGGGCCATTTCCAGAACGATCGCCGCGCATGAGCCTCTGACCCAGGACCTTTTTAACAGTATCCAGGAGATCCGCAGAGCCAGAAGAGGTATCTCTTTTGACAGCGCGGAACGGATCTTTTGGGATGAATGGTATGAGGATTTGGAGCAAACCTTGCTGGCTCCGTTCGATACTGCCAATCCTGATCAGAATAACCTGAGAGGCATCATTCAGGCTGCCGGTTACAGTCCGGTCTGTATCGAAAGAATAGCGCATCAGGCTGTTGATATCGCCCTGGCCCGTTATCGGGAATGCGTTTTGAACAACCAGGCTGTAGCCGCGAACATCCTGCAGAAGCCAGCCCGCATCATGGATGGCATCAGAGTATTAAGCGATGAGCTACGCAACGACCCAAGCGCTCAAACTGAATATGCACGTATCGGCGCAGAAGTAAGGGCGGCGAATAACCTGGCCGATACCCAGCGCAAAGCCATCTTGGCTGAGTTGCAAAGTAATGGACTGGATGCAAAACAAGCGCAACAATCATTAGGGGTGATCGATAATCTGATCCGCCGAGCGGTAATAGATACGGCGTGGAACCCCAACGAATATACCAATATTGGTAAACGGGCGTCGCGGGGATATGAGAGCAATATATTTTCTTTTTCTGAAGCGATCGAGCCGATACTTGGTGTTCTCTTTGACGGCCAAGATTTGAGCTTTCAGGCAAAGCTTGATCCTGAAGAGCAAACAGTGGTCATGGTCAGCAGAAAGAATACAGCCTGGGATAAAGATAAACCTGACGTTCCAAATAGCGGGATCATAAGTGAACATCAGTTGAAAAATTGGGATGGTGCGGTCAGTGCCGCAGGTGCTAACAGTATCAACTTGCGCAAATTGGTCGGAAAATATATAGAAGCTACAGGGCAAATGGCCGCGGCAGAAGATGAAGCCAAGCGCTGGCTCTTGAGCAGGGCCGAACAGATCATGAACAATTCCCGGCCCGGGGATAGAGCGGATTATTTTCGACGTAATAATTATGAATTATTGGATATCGGTGTTTGGACCCCTCTAGCGGATAAATTTGTCCAGAACGGGATGCTGCAGCGATCGGTAGCTAGGGCTAATATTTTTCCAAGGTTCGGTGCCTGGCAACAACAAATTGCAGGATTATTTTCCAATGATATCAATTCCGAAGTGTTGCTTGTAAGACAAAATATTACAAATGAACAAAGAGCAGAATTGCTCAGCCTTGGTGTTCCGGCAGAACTGTTCAGTATATTGAACGAGGCTCCCAGTCGTACCCTGCCGCAACTATTGGATGATCTTGCCAGACCGGTATCTGCTTTAGCCAGCCGTAGTATCCCTGCCCAGGCGATGCTCTGTTACTGGCGCGATTATGGCACCGAGATCAGAGGGTCACTAAATACTAACGCTGGTCGTCTGGATTACCCCTCCTGGATGGTCGAGCTATATAATGGAATGCTCTCCGGGAATTTCCATCAGGAACATTTTAATACGCAGGATCCCCAACAGATCCAGAGCCTGATCAAGGATTGGTTCTCCTTATATATCATCAATGAAAAAGCTTTTACCGAGGACATGCGCGGTTTCAAATCAGAACTGACCGATGAGGTCCATCTGGGACGTACGGAGCCGGATAAAATATCGACCCTGCTGCGCAAGACCGTGATGGCCACTTATGCCGCAGAAAGACTTGACCTGAGGGGCGGAGAAAGATATCTGCGCGTTCCCCGCGATCTGGAAAAGAAACTAAGAGAAAATATCGAGATCAGTCTCGCTGTACCGGGCAGGGAAAAAGTTCAACGGCGGATGATCGCCCAGCAGATCGCCAATGACCTGATCGTTCTGCGCGGGACCATGACCGCTGAACAGTCTGCGGACGAGCTGATCAGAAGATGGAACCTGACGCCTGACGATATCACGCCCACAGCATTGAACCCAAGTCCCCGGCTGATCGGCAATGACTTCAGTAATTTCCGCAGCAGATTAATTACTTATGCCCAGGATATCGGGGTAAGGCTGGCCGCGCGCCATGTAGTAGGGGCGATGGCTGCCTTGCGTGAAGGCGTGAACCAGAAAGGATTGGCGAATGTAAATACCGGAGCTGATGCCGCGGGCAGAGCAGGGCAGTATGTAAGATTAGCCCAGGCCGCGCTGCAACATGCCGGAGGTAATTTGAACGGGTTTGGTGATGTGCGCCGGGTCTGTGAGGACCTGGTCGCTAATGCCGGACGTGTACCTGCTGAGGGTGGAGGCTTATACGCCGGATTTGCAGGCGGAGCCCAGCTTGATAACACGGAAAGAAAAGCCTTAAGGACCCTGGTCAATACCTATCTTGCTGAAATGGAAATGGATGCGAACAGAGAACATCAGTACCAGTCAACGACCAATGGCTGTTGGTGGACTTTGCCGGCGCAAAGAGCGATCCGTCCTTTTGAGACCATTCGCCGGGAATTTTTAGGCAGTGAAAAACAAAGGCTGGAATTAATGTTCGACGAAGCCAGGACCGGCGCCGAGATCGCGGCCTGGGAGATCAGTAATCTGGGGATCATGCGCCGCGGCAACTGGCTGGCGGAGACGATGAACTACCGCGGGCTGGAACTGGATTATGCCAGGGCCTTTACCCGCGTCGGCGATGTGCTTGACCAGCATCGGTCAGGTACTGAAGCCTTGATCAGAAGGTCCGCTCAGGTAGCTGACCGTGGTAACGCTCCGACGATCAATGAGCTGAGCGTGCAGATCGAGGACCGCTTAAACGAGGATTACAATGCTTCTTTTAGAAGGGATCATGGCTTAGCTGTTGATACCGCTGTCCCGTTAAGGCATCAGTTCCTGAACAGGAATGTCTATAAATTACCCTATATGGAAAAGACCAAAGCGAGGACTCAGTCAAACGACGATACAGATAACAAGTTTAACGAAGAAGCTTATGCCGCGACTTCCCAATTCCATATCGCTGATGACGGCAAGATCCTAAATTCAACTGTCCTGATCAATCAGGCCGGACAGAACAGTATCGACCAGAGCCAGCCGGTAGCCAGGGCGATCAATAATATGGAACATTACTGGAACCAGATCCTGATCAATATGCGCGGTTACTTTCAGGCTATGGTCCCGGTCGGCTGTTTTGATGACAAGAACGACGAAGCTTATGCCGAGATGGCGACCGACAAGATCTACTTTCAGACCATGGACCCGGAAGCCAGATGGAAGACGACAAATGCAATAGCCAGCAGGATAGGATCCGCCCAGAATTTCAGAAAAAAATCGCCGGTCCTATCCAGAGTGGCTGACTTGGCGGTTTATGGCGGCGGGCTGGCTGCTTATGGTTTAGGGGGTATGACCGTTCTTCCTTTGGCCATCGCCTGGTCATATTACCTGATGACCTCACCCTTAAAAGGTAACGAGGTGGCGATGGGCAGCGGCAATTTGAGCAATACCGGGGTATCGAAATTAACCGAAGTTGCTGTACATAGAGGATATTATTTTAAGAGATCTTTAGATCTGGCCG
>JBAZXJ010000147.1:0-4647 GCA_041659865.1 Candidatus Margulisiibacteriota bacterium
CGGTGAAGTTAAGGTCCAGGAAGTTTTCATGGGTGATATCCCCATAATGACTACAAGGGCTACGTTCATTATCAATGGTGCCGAACGAGTTATCGTCAGCCAGTTTGTGCGTTCTCCCGGTGTCTATTTCCGTGAAAGAAAAGGCAAGCTGGGCGAGAATGCCTATTTTGCTACCGTTATTCCTAACCGTGGTGCCTGGCTTGAGATCGAATCCGACAAAAATAAAGTGCTCTATATGCACGTTAATAAAATGAAGAAGCTGCCAGTGACTGCTTTCCTGGGCGCTCTGGGCTATACCGAAGCGGAGCTTCATAAATTATTTAAAAATAACCTTTTCCTGAAAGCTACCCTGGAAAAAGGTCCGATTACCTCCAGAGAAGAAAGCTTGTTAGAAGTACACCGTAAATTGCGTACCGGTGATCCACCAACCGTTAACAGCGCTACCCAATTGATCAACGGACTGTTCTTTGATGCCAAGAAATATGACCTGGGTCAAGTAGGTCGTTATAAGGTCAACAAGAAGCTTGGTCTTGATGTAGCCGGTAATACCTGTGTCCTGGACAAAAAAGATATAATTGCCATCATTAACTACATTATCGGTCTATGCGAAGGCGACGATAACAAGATAACCGACGATATCGACCATCTGGGCAATCGCCGGGTACGTTCGGTCGGAGAATTGTTGCAAAAGCAATTCCGGGTCGGACTGGCCAGGCTGGAAAGATTGATCAAAGAACAAATGACCCTCAAAGGCAACGAAACTATCGTGCCTCAGTCGCTGATCAATATCCGTCCGCTGGTCGCTGTGATCAGGGAATTTTTTGGCAGCAGCCAGCTCTCCCAGTTCATGGATCAAACCAACCCCTTAGCCGAGCTGAGCCATAAGCGCCGTTTAAGCGCCCTGGGTCCTGGCGGTTTAAGCCGGGAAAGAGCGGGCTTTGAAGTTCGCGATATCCATCCTTCCCATTACGGCAGGGTCTGTCCGATCGAAACTCCAGAAGGTCCGAACGCTGGTTTGATCGGTCCCTTGGCCTGTTTTGCCAGGATCAATCATTTTGGTTTTATCGAGACGCCGTATCGTAAAGTCCATAAAGGCAAGGCGACCGAAGAGATCGAATATATGGCAGCAGATACCGAGGATCAATTCCGTATCGCTCCTTTTGACGTTAAACTCGACAAGAAGGGCCACATTGCTGATCAGAGCGTTCCTGTTCGATACCGCAAAGAATTCATTATAACCTCTCCAGATGCCGTTGATTATATGGGCGTTTCCCCAAAACAGATCTTTGGTATAACCACAGCGCTTATTCCCTTCCTGGAACATGACGATGCCAACCGTGCCCTGATGGGTGCGAACATGCAAAGACAGGCTACTCCATTGATCAACCCGGAAAAGCCGCATATTGGTACCGGCATGGAGAAGATCATTGCCAGGGATTCAGGTGTGGTTGAATTTGCTACAGGCCCGGGCGTTGTGACCAAGCTGAGCTCTCGTGAAATAGAGATAAAGTATAACAACGACAAGAAGCCGACCAAGATCCCTTTAATGAAATACGGCCGTTCCAACCAGAACACCTGCCGTAACCAGAAACCGATCATTAACGTCGGGGACAAGGTCCATAAGGGAACTCCGCTAACTGATGGTCCTGGTGTAAAAGAAGGAGAACTAGCTCTGGGCCGCAATGTGCTGGTGGCCTTTATGCCCTGGGAAGGTTATAACTTCGAAGATGCTATTATTTTAAGCCAGCGTCTGGTCAAGCAGGATTTCTACAGTTCGATCCATATCAACAAATATGAGGTTGAAGTGCGTACGACCAAACTGGGTAAAGAAGAAATAACCAGAGAAGTACCGAACGTAGCGGAAGAAACCTTGAAAAATCTGGACAAGAACGGTGTGATCAGGGTCGGCGCTGAAGTTCAACCCGGTGATATCCTGGTCGGTAAGGTAACTCCCAAGGGCGAGACCGAACCGCCGGCGGAAGAAAAGCTGTTAAGAGCTATCTTCGGCGATAAGGCCAGAGATATGAGAGATACCTCGCTTAAGATCCCGCCAGGGGAAACAGGTAAGGTTATTGACGTCAAGATCTTTTCCCGTGAGAAGAAGGACGACTTGCCGGCTGGCGTTAACCAGGTGGTAAGGGTTTACGTTGCTCAGCTGCGTAAAGTATCCATCGGAGATAAAATGGCCGGCCGTCATGGTAACAAGGGTGTTATCTCGCGTATCCTCGCGGAAGAAGATATGCCTTTTCTGCCGGATGGAACGCCTGTCGATGTTGTCCTAAATCCGCTGGGTGTGCCTTCTCGTATGAACGTAGGGCAGGTCTATGAGTTATTGCTCGGTATGGCTGCTTACGTTTTGAAGGAACAATACGAAATTCCGCCGTTCGACGAGGTCTACGGCGAGGAACATTCCGTGAAATTGATCCAGGGTAAACTTGAAGAAGCAGGAAAAGTAAAAGGTTACAATTGGGTCAACAAGAGCGGGAAAGTTATCCTGCGCGATGGTCGGACCGGTCTGCCTTTTGACCGTGAGGTCGGTATCGGCTGTATGTACCTGCTGAAACTCATCCACTTGGTCGATGATAAGATCCATGCCCGCTCGACCGGACCATATTCTCTGGTGACCAGACAACCGTTGGGTGGTAAGGCTCAATTCGGCGGCCAGAGATTTGGTGAAATGGAAGTATGGGCGCTGGAAGCCTATGGGGCGGCCTATACTTTGCAGGAGCTTTTGACCATAAAATCCGACGATGTTGCCGGCCGGGCTAAAGCCTACGAATCTATTATCAAGGGCAAAGGCCTGATGCGCCCGGGAACTCCGGAATCCTTCAAGGTTCTCTTAAGGGAACTAAGAAGCCTTTCGCTGGATTTCAAGATCATCGACAGAGAAGGTATGGAAATAGACAACCGCTAATATATTAACGGAGGGTAACGAAGAATGCTTATTAATAGTTCAAGTGAATTCGATCTGATCAAGATCGGCCTGGCCTCGCCGGAAAAGATCCGCTTTTGGTCCTATGGCGAAGTGGAAAAGCCGGAAACCATCAACTACCGTACTTTTCGCCCGGAACGTAAAGGCTTGTTCTGTGAAAAGATCTTTGGTCCGGTCAAGGACTGGGAATGCGCTTGCGGTAAATACCGCCGCGTCCGTTACAGAGGGATAGTCTGTGAACGTTGCGGAGTTGAAGTTACCCATTCCAAGGTCCGCCGTGAAAGAATGGGCAGTATCGAACTGGCCGCGCCGGTCTCTCATATCTGGTATCTAAAAGGGATCCCAAGCTATTTGGGCCTGTTGATGGATATGTCCTCAAGAGCACTTGAACAAGTTATTTATTATGATTCGTATCTCGTTACCGAAGTAAAGGGCGAAGCGGCCAAGAAAGCTCTTTCGGAAAAGCAGCTGCTCAGTGAAAAAGAATATGCTGAATACAAAGCTCGCTATGGTGATAATTTTACTGCGGAAATGGGTGCCAAGGCGGTCAAGGACCTGTTGGCTAAAATGGACCTGGCCAAGCAGGTAAAACAGCTCAGAGAGGATTCCCAGAAAACTACCGGCCAGAAGAAACTTAAAGCGACCAAGCGTTTAAGAGCGGTAGAGGCTTTTATCTCTTCCGGGAATAAGCCGGAATGGATGATCATGGATGTTATCCCTGTTATGCCTCCTGACCTGCGCCCTATGGTCCAGCTGGAAGGCGGCCGTTTCGCTACTTCTGACTTAAATGACCTTTACCGCAGAGTGGTCAACCGTAATAACCGCCTGAAGAGGCTGATCGATATCGGCGCTCCAGGTATGATCATCCGCAACGAAAAGCGTATGCTTCAGGAAGGCGTGGACGTTTTGATCGATAACGGACGTATCGGCAGAGCCGTGACCGGTTCTAATGGCCGTCCGCTCAAATCCCTAACCGATATAATCGAAGGTAAACAAGGCCGTTTCCGCCAGAACTTGCTGGGAAAACGTGTTGACTATTCCGGTCGTTCCGTGATCGTGGTCGGTCCTAATCTTAAGCTGCATCAATGCGGTGTGCCAAAAGAAATGGCTTTGGAATTGTTTAAACCATTCGTGATCAATAAATTGGTCGAACTGGGCTACGTGCAGAACGTCAAAAATGCCAAGCGCAAGATCGAAGCCAAAGACGTGATCGTTTATGATGTGCTGGAAGATGTCATCAAGGGACATCCTGTAATGCTCAACCGTGCTCCTACCTTGCATAGATTAGGCATTCAAGCCTTTGAACCGGTTCTGGTCGAAGGTAAAGCTATCCAGATCCATCCTTTGGTCTGTACCGCTTTTAATGCTGACTTTGACGGTGACCAGATGGCTATCCATATACCTTTATCTATGGAAGCGCAAGCTGAAGTTCGTCTATTGATGCTTGCGCCTCTGAATCTGATGTCCCCTTCCAACGGGGCTCCGATAGTTACCCCAACTCAGGATATGGTCTTGGGTATCTACTATTTGACATATGACGACCCTGATTCCTTGATGGGTAAAGGGATGATCTTCGCTAATCCGGCTGAAGCAATGAGAGCTTATGATGTCGGCGTTCTTGCTTTACAAGCTGAGATAAAATTGCGCGTAAAAAAAGGCGTGTTCATCAAAACAACCGTAGGCAGGATCATTTTCAATTCTACGATAAATCAGTT
>JBAZXJ010000148.1:0-4637 GCA_041659865.1 Candidatus Margulisiibacteriota bacterium
CGGTGTTTCTCATGTTGGCTTTTTTATTGCTTTAAGCTTGTTGAACTTTGCCATAACTACTGCCGGTAGTAGAGGGATAAGGACTTTGGAAGGTCTGAATCAGGGCGAGATCAGCGACGGCCATGCCCTGGAAAACCTTTTTGTCGGTAATCGTATGGCCAAGGAAGTGATCAACAAGGCGATGCGTGTATATAAGGTAGATGCTTTGAATATCACCGAAGCGGCGATCGCTTCGGTAAAAATGCCCCAGAAGTCCCTGGCAGGATCGCTCTGGAATTATGCAGATGACCTAAGTTCCCTGACCTGGCAGAGAGCAGCTTCCTATTTGAACAATGCCCACGCCCTGGTCATGCCCTATTTTGTTTATGCGGCTACGGGCAATGCCGTTGCGGCTTATGCAACATTATCATTTTTGATCTGGACGGTCCGTCAGGCAAAAATGGACAGCAACGCCAATAGGCTGCTGAATTATGGCGTAGACCAGCGGCCAGCCACGGACGACCCTGTGACCGGCTATAAAGCGAAATAGAAAGAAGGAAAGTAAGATGAGTAAAATTGGCCAGGCAGCTCCTTCTATTCAACCGATCGGCAGTGTTACTCCTGCTGCTAAAGCGGTTACGTCTTCCGTTCCTGAAAGCTTTTTTGGCAGAGCCGATTGGGCGGAAAAAGTTATCTTGAACAGTCAGTTCTTTGTCCGGGAGAACGGCAAGGTCAAGAATTTTGGCACGGAAAAAGATCCGATCTATTACATCATCGACCCGTCCCAGCCGGCGCGCAAAGGCGCGCCAAATCAGGCAGAGAGAGCCGATCAGGCCCCGCCTTCCCTGGAAAGCGGTTTTTACAAACAACTCGACAGCTCGATCGATATCCATGGCCTGGGCCAGATCACCTCGGAAGGTATGGGTTACTGGATGAAAGTTATCGCTGATACCATTGCTGTGGAAAAACGGCCTGAAGTCCGTGATCAATTGGTCAAACTCTTCAATGGCCTGATGAACGGCGTGAAAAGAATGATGGGGCCACAGGATAGCTACGGTTTACCGGCCTGGCAGGGATATATCAACAAGGCAAAGGACGATATCGTGATCGGAGGAGGATCGTCTTCTTCCGCGACCGATGCAGACCTCTATATCGCCCAGGCCTTGATCAAAATGTATCAGTTGAGCGATAGAGGAATGATCGTCAGCAAGGCTAATGCTGAGGGCCAGAACGATTATGGGGCTTTGGCCGCCAAGCTGATCTCCAGGATCAAAAGCTATAATCAGGCGAACATCTTCAATCACAAGAACGACAAGCATATCCTTACCGTATCAGAGGACTGGGGTGGTTTTGACAGTGAAAGAAGGATAACGGTCAATCCTTCATATATAATACTGGATGCTTTACATGATATCGCGGAATTTGACGGCCAGGACCGTAATTTCTGGCTGAAACTCCGCAAGGACAGTTTCGACCTGCTCAAGCAGACCTACCAGAAATACGGCTCGTTTCCGGATCAAATGCAGGCGACTTTGAGCCAGGACGGCCAAACCTTTGAGTTCTCCGAAGAAAGGGATTTTCGTAACCTGACGCTAGAGGAAAGGAACGATGGGATACGCTGTTACGGTGAACTCGGGAAATCTGTACTGGCTTTTGATGATGAGCAAAGCGACATGCCTCAAGAGCTCCGGATCACCAAGGATTGCCGGGCGCTGATCAGGGAAATTATCAACAAACAGAGACCAGAACTGTCAGCCGCGAACAGGAACTGGAGCAAGCTCAACAAATATGCGCGCAAGGAAATATCTTTGCCTAACTATCTGCTTTTGGCCAAGGCTGCTGGAGATACAGAGCTAGTCAATTCACTTGCCAGTGAACTTCAAACCAAATTCCAGCCGACCGATAATGGCTATAATTTTAGCGAATACAGCGATCTGTTCAATCGATATTTCGAGAACACGATCCCTGTCCTGTCCTTAAGTTTTCTCAACGGCTTGAACCCGGATCAGAAACAAACCGCCAAGCCAAGAGCTTATACCGCCAAGATCCCCATGCAGAGCCTTTTGGCCAAAGACCGGGTCCTGGTCATGAAATATACCAGCGACATAGTGCGCGCGGAGATACAGCGTATTTTTGACGGTAAGGACCAGTCCGTCGATAAGGCCAGAACGGAAATGGATATTCTGCGTCTTTTCTATGAGTATGCGAGCAACCTTGAGCTGGAAGGGAACAGGGAGGCGGCCAAAACTGTTTATCTGGCTATCTATAACAAGGATGTGCCGGCGCTGGCCAAATATCTCAAAGGCGCCGGTCCTGATTTTATTTCAGCTCCTACCTTCAGTTCAGAAGAATATATGAACAGTTATCAAAACAAAGTTCTTTTCAAGTTAAGAGATGGTTTTAATCTCGGTTATATAGGTCTTAATATCAATGAAGGCGTCGCCAAGGCGGCTGATCTGGTCAACCCGCTTAGGAAAATGAATGGCCCTGTCCAGGTAGCGAATCATGACCTGAGCCAGATCAAAGAGACCGATATTGCCAGTCTGAAGAAAAAAATGATCGCTTTCTTGAACCTGAAGAATTTCGAACAGGTCAAGAGCTGTGCGATCCAGATCCTGGAGCAGGCCGCCTATCCGGCTGATGAGGACTCGGCTTCAACCATGTCCTGTATCAGCGATACGATCGGTATCCTGGAAGGCGTACTTTCCCAATTGGGCGAATATAAAAAAGCAGTGGAAATATTCGAGGAATTATTGACCAAGAAGAACGGGTCAGGCGGCTCCCAGCAGGAGAATCTGCATTTGCATCTAGCGGCAGCCAACGCCTATCTTAATTTATCGAAGAATACGGAAAGCAAAGCGGTCAACGTTGACCAGGCGATGTCCCATCTGATAAAAGTGCAGGAGCTCTATGAAATATCCGCCAAGACCAGAGCGGCTTATACCATCGGTACCAACAATTGGGTTGTAGCCAACAAATATGGCGCGCCAAATGAAGAACTGGAATTCGGCAAATATTGCGAGACCCTGGGTAATTTTTTCGAACTCTGGCAGAAACCATTTTTAGGTTCCCAGATCATTTTAGGTGAACCATATTCCGGAAAGTATTATTCAGCTGAGCAGGAAAGTGCCGATATGGTACAGGAACTGCGCAGTGCTCGTACCTTGCATGAACTGGATATCTCCTCAGAAACCGCCAAGCTGCAGACCTTCATGGATAAATACCGCAAGGTCTATAAAGATTCGCCATATCTGGCCAACGTCCAGGCCCAATATCTGGTCGGCCAGGTCAAAAGACCTCCTACCTATTCTGCCAAAGAAAAAGTATCGCTTCTGGAAATAAGATCGCAATGGGTAAAGTCTTTGGACGGAACGATCAAATTACTGGAATCAGCCTTGAAAATAGAGAACGATAAATTTGGCTACAAGATAACTGGCAGCGGCGGGAACCGGACCCTGATCATAAATCTGGTGCTTAATCTGATCGCTACCTATCGGGAAAGAGGAACAGTAAAAAAATTATTGGCCAGAGAGAATATTCCTGATCCTTTGCAAAAACAGGAGATGTTCCTGGCTGCCTGGGCGGATATCAACAAGGCTTTGATGATCAACGGCGGTATTCTGGCCAAAAAACCTAATTTGGCGGAAGACTTTACCTGGGTATCTTCCGCAGGGGACGATACAAAGATCGGCGAGGTCGAGACCCCTGAAGTAGCCAAGATCATCTGGGAAGACCGCTTTTCCAGCGTGCCGGAAGAAGAAAAGGAAGATCTGGCGGTGATCCTGACCTTGCAGAAAGCTTATTCCCATATGTCCTTCTTTGAAGATTCTTCCGCGGAATATTTTGATCAGAGCCAGGGGAACCTGCAAAATGCTGAAAAAATACTGCGCAGTCTGCTAACCCGGAACAACCTGGTCAGCGCGGACCTGGAATTGAAGAAATTGTTCAAACTGCCGATCATCTCACCGAAAAGAGGCGAGCTGGTCTATTTTAATGCCGGCAGTGCGCTGATCCAGACCAAACTTCTGCAATCCAAGGTCTCTTCGACCAAAGTAGAGGCCGACAAGCTATTGGCAGAGGCTTTGGGCATCGGTGTATTTTTCAGTCAATGTAAGCTGGCTGGTTCGAACATCGTTTTCAATGATGTGAATGGTAAACAAAGCGAACTGCAAATACCTGAGCTGGCTTCGGTCACGGCGAATATCCCGTCCAGGCTCTCGGACAGGACCATGAACCTCAACGGTGACCTGCAGTATAGTCTGGATGCACTCTTGTCGGTCTATCCCAAAAGGAGCGAATTGGCGTTGGAAGAGCTGTTCAATATCCTGAACTGGTATGAGGTCAACCAATCCATCGCGGATAAAAAGAACCTGGAAGCAATGAAAAGGTCCATCTTGCAGCAGATCAATGAATTCATGCCTACATCTCCCAAGGTACGGGCCAGCCATGCTGAACTATGTTTGTTCGGCCGGGAACGGGACGCTGTTCAGGCTTATGCTCTGTATGATGAGGCGATATCCTTGTCAGGTACCGATCAGGCTTCGATCCAGAAATATGATCTGGACAAGCTGATCTGCGAGGTCTTGATCGAGGATGGCGATCTGCATGAGAAATTGATCAGAAAATATCCTGACAAGGTACGTTATTACGAACACCTG
>JBAZXJ010000149.1:0-4540 GCA_041659865.1 Candidatus Margulisiibacteriota bacterium
CTGCTCAAATTTGCCAAAAAGCACAGGTTAAAGATCATTTCTATCGCGGACCTGATCCAATACCGGATCAAACAGCAAGACTGCCTGATCGAAAAGATGGCGGAGGCTAAATTGCCTACAGCTTATGGCGATTTCCAGATAGTCGGTTATGAAAATACGATCACTAGAGAACATCATGTGGCTCTGGTCAAAGGTAAAGTTAAGGGCAAAAAGAACGTCCTGGTCCGGGTCCATTCCGAATGCCTGACCGGCGATGTTTTCCATAGCGCCCGCTGTGACTGTCATGCCCAGCTGGATACGGCGATCAGGAAGATCGCCAAGGAGGACTGCGGCGTCCTTCTATATATGCGTCAGGAGGGCCGGGGGATCGGTCTGATCAACAAGCTTAAAGCCTACGCTTTACAGGAATCCGGCCGGGATACGGTCCAGGCCAACGAGGAACTGGGCTTTGCCCCGGACCTGCGTAATTACGGTATCGGCGCCCAGATACTTTTGGACTTAGGCTTGACAAGCATTAGATTGATGACGAATAATCCTGCCAAGATAGTCGGGATGGAAGGCTATGGTTTGAAGGTGGCAGAACGGGTCCCGATCGTGATCGAACCCTCGAAGCATAATAAGAAATATTTGCAGACCAAGGGGAAGAAGTTGGGGCATATTTTATAAGGATAAATGACAAGATCCAAATGTCAAATCAATGTCAAAATCCCAATGACAAATGGAACCGGTCACTGAGCCTGATGAAGTAAATTTGGATTTTGGGTTTTGGATTTGATTTGGGTTTTGGGATTTGAAATTTGGATTTATTAAGCTTAAGGTAAGGAGAGCAATCATGGCTAAAAAGGAAATCAGCGGCAAACTCATCGGCGACGGACTAAAACCGGCGATCGTCATCTCCAGGTTCAATGAATTTATTACCAGTAAATTGCTTGATGGAGCATATGATTGTTTACTAAGACATAATGTCAAAGAAGAGAATATTACTACAGCTTGGGTACCGGGCGCTTTTGAGATCCCGATGCTGGCCCAGAAACTGGCCGCGACCGGGAAGTATAACGCCATTATCTGTTTGGGCACGGTAATTCGCGGGGAAACCCCTCATTTTGATTACATATCGGCTGAAGTATCCAAGGGTGTGGCCAAGGTTGCCATGGAGGCCAAGATCCCGGTGATCTTTGGCGTACTGACCGCGGATACGACCGAGCAAGCGATCGAACGCGCCGGAACCAAGGCCGGAAATAAAGGCTGGAACGCCGCTCTGGCCGCGATCGAAATGGCGAATTTGTATAAAGAGGTTAAATAGGAAGTAGAACGTAGAAGTGAGTAGACGGAGCTGTTTCTCTGTTAATTCTTTACTTCTTTAATTCTTTACTTCTTGTATTCTATTTTAATATTGGGAGCATATAATGGCCAGAGTCCTTCTTGAAAAAGTCTTCAAACGTTTCGGTCCAGTAGAAGCCGTAAGTAATGCCAATCTTGAAGTAAAAGATAAAGAGTTCATGGTCTTTGTCGGACCTTCCGGTTGCGGCAAGACGACGACCCTGCGAATGATCGCCGGCCTGGAAGAAGTATCCGAAGGCAAGGTCTATATCGGCGACCGCTGTGTCAACGATGTCCATCCCAAAGACCGCGATATCGCCATGGTCTTCCAGAATTACGCCCTCTATCCGCATATGACGGTTGAGGAAAATATGGCTTTTGGTCTTAAACTTAGGAAATTTTGCAAGAGCGAGATCAAACAAAGGGTCCAAACCGCTTCTGAGATCCTGGGACTGGAGAACCTCCTGGCGCGTAAACCCAAACAACTTTCCGGTGGCCAGCGTCAAAGGGTAGCTTTAGGCCGCGCCATTGTGCGTAACCCTCTGGTCTTTTTAATGGACGAACCTCTTTCCAACCTGGATGCCAAGTTGAGGGTCCAGACCAGGGGCTCGCTGAAAAAGTTACATGAACGTCTGCAAGCTACTATCATCTATGTGACCCACGACCAGGTAGAGGCCATGACCCTGGGTGACCGTATCGTCGTTATGAACAACGGTACTATTCAGCAAGCTGATACTCCGTTGAACAGTTATGATACTCCCAAGAACCAGTTCGTTGCTGGTTTTATCGGTTCTCCGGCGATGAACTTCATTGAAGGCAACCTGGTGCGCAAAAAAGACGAGGTGATCTTCGAAGCCAGCAAGAGCCCGGTCTCGATAACCGTACCTAATGATCTCAAGGATATCGTTCTGCCTCATCTGGACAAGAACGTGACTTTCGGTATCAGATCAGAAGATATTTTTACCGAGGACAAAGCCTTGAAAAAAAGCATCGAGGGCGCGACCATCAAGGTCAAGGTGGATTTTACCGAACTGCTGGGCAGTGAGAACTTCGCCCATTGCACGGTCGGCGAGAACAAGATAGTTACCCGTTACGCACCGCACATGACCTTGAACATGAACGACCAGTTGAACCTGACCTTGCGTTTGAGCAAGATGCATCTGTTCGATACCAAGACGGCGCTGGCGATCGTTTAAACAAGAAGGCACAAAGGCACTTAGGTACAGAGGCACAAAGAGAAATTAAAGGGCACGCAAGACGTGCCCTTTTTTATTTTGGAGTTCGAAATTCAGTTCATGATCTTAAATAATAACAATGTTTGGTAGCCGCGGGCTTTAGCCCGGGTTGCAATATGCTACCGTAGAAGATGCACGCTGAGGGTGTGCTACCTTTTGGCCGTTAGGCCTGTATTTTAATCAAATAGTTATAGAGTGACGAGCCTTTACCATGGCAATAGGCAGTATTAGCATCGACCGCATTATGCCAGTAAGTACAAGTATTTTGGCAAATATCACGATTGATATTTTAGGATAACCTATGGCGCCTAATTAATTCGGCTATGTTTTGTCCCGATAGTGAAATGAATGATTAGTGCAACTTTCAGGCCATCAGCAAAATGCCGGATGTCAGTTGTGACCACGAAGAAAGGGAGTTTAAATGGCTGAAAATATTACTAATATACGCCCCGCAATTTATCCGTCTCAGAAAATGCCTCAAGCGGAAAGCCAAATCAAGAGTTTTCTTGAAAATGACAGAACCCGCGGGGATATCCTGTCCAGGTCATCATTCAAGGAATTAGGGGCTTTGCTTGTTGGTTTGAGAGAACATTATCTTTCAGCTGGAGATAAGGCGTCACGAAACAATTCTGAAAACGCGATCTATCAGGTCAGTATAGGTATGATAAAAAAAATGCCCCTAGTCGATCTTAATCCAACAAACAATAACGTGCTCAATGTATTGAGATTCATGGCTCTGCATACTTTATCTAGTGAGGATTTGAGGGGCGCTGGTGTTCGTGATGCCGCAGAATGGACAGGGAAGAGGGTGCTCGCGGAAGGTAATATCAATGGATGCGTGGAAGCGACAAAATTATTCATGATATTGATGAAGGGAACTGCTCAGAGTGCGGATATTAAATATCTTAGTTCTTATTCGGAAAAAGGGGCAAAGTTAATTATTGAAGAACTAAAGAAGCCCGAAGCGCTAAGAAATAAGGAGCTGATAAAAAATCCACCAGGCCATGCCATGGTAGAGGTCACAGAGTATCAGACAGGAAGGAAAATCATTGTGGATGCCTCAATGTTCGATCGCTCGATATTGGGGCGGAACATTCGAGACAACCTGATAACCGCAGGCACAGTCGTAGGCAAGCGAACTGTGCAGGGGCAGGTTGAGCAATTTGAAGGGAAAAACGATGTGCTGATCAATAAACAGAACGGAGATTATGAATTAGTTTTGTATGATTATGGGGATTTACTAGGAACAGAAAAGGGCAGATATAGATTTAGTAGCCGTGCAGAGGCCAATCAATTCCTGAATAACATCGACCCCAAAACAGTTGATCTTAATGAATTGGGCTCAAACGACGTGATCAAAAAGGAAGTCAACGGAAGATTTTACAAAGATGCTGGAGAATATTCTGGTGATTATCGCATATTCGAGAAATATTCTGAGCCCCCATACCATTCGCAATATGGCCCAAATGGGTCTAGTACAAAAACACTACAAGCCATTATTAAGGATCTCGCCGCGGAGCTAGGGCGGAAAAATTGAACATTATTTAGTTTAATTTATTAATTCCTGTATTCTTGTATTCTTGTGTTCTGTGTTCTTGCCTTCCCCCTTCCTCCTGCTCTATCATACCTCCCATGCAAGACAAGATCATCATCAAGGGCGCCAAGGTCCATAATCTCAAAAACGTCGACCTGGTATTGCCCCGCAATAAACTGATCGTTTTCACCGGCCTTTCCGGCTCGGGGAAATCTTCTTTGGCCTTCGACACGATCTATGCCGAGGGCCAGCGCCGTTATGTTGAATCGCTCTCGGCTTATGCCCGGCAATTCCTGGGCCAGATGGAAAAGCCTGATGTCGAATCTATTGAAGGATTATCTCCGGCTATTTCTATTGATCAAAAGACCACCAGCAAAAACCCTCGTTCGACCGTGGGCACGATCACCGAGACCTACGATTACCTGCGTTTGCTTTACGCCCATATCGGCAT
>JBAZXJ010000150.1:0-4535 GCA_041659865.1 Candidatus Margulisiibacteriota bacterium
TACACCAAAGATTTCTACATAAATTCTGGTACTTACGTGGTCAATACCAAAATGCTCAAGGAGATCCCGGCCCAGACCAAGGTCTCTATCGAACGAGAGACCTTTCCCTTGCTGTTAAAGAATAACCACAAGCTTTATGCTTATCCGAACAATGCTTATTGGCTGGACTTGGGTACACCGCAGAAGTATCTGCAGGCGCATCGTGATGTCGCTAATGGCAAGTTCTGCGCGCCTGATAGTATTCAGGGCAGCAGGTATTCAGGTATTCAGGTGAAGGGCTTTGCTTCCGTGGGCCAGAACGTGCAATTCGGCACTGGCTGCCTGGTCGAGGACAGCGTTATTTTGAATGATGTAATTATTGGAAATAATGTTACAATAACAGGGTCCATTGTGGGCAATGGGGTGGTGTTAGGGGACAACGTTGAGTTGAAGGCGGGGACGGTGTTGGGGGACTTTGAGCGTAGGCAAGAATAACGCCCGTCATTGCGAGCAGGCCCGCATCGGGGCGACGTCGCAATCTCTAGAAGTATTACTTAACGAGATTGCTTCGTCGGATGCCTCCTCGCAATGACAGATCATATACGGAAAGGAAGCAGCTATGAAAAACAAGATCAAGCAGGAAATACAGGATAGTATCAAGCTGAAACAAGCCGTTGAAGATGTGCTTTTGATCAAGATCGAGGAGGCGGCTTCCTTGATCGTGCATTGTTTGAAAAAGGGCGGGAAGGTCGCTTTCTGTGGTAATGGCGGGAGTGCGGCAGATGCCCAGCATTTGGCGGCTGAGCTGATCGGGCGGTTCCGCAAGGAAAGAGCTTCTTTGCCGGCGATAGCGTTTACTACGAACACTTCGATACTCACAGCAATAGGAAATGATTATGGCTATGATAAAGTTTTTTCCAGGCAAGCCGAAGGACTTTTAAACAAAGGGGATATTTTACTCGGGATCAGCACCAGCGGTAATTCCGCGAACGTGATCCAGGCTTTTAAGGTAGCGAAGAACAAAGGGGCCGTGAGCATCGCCCTGACCGGCGAAGGTGGAGGCCAGATGAAAGATGAATGCGACCTGCTTTTGGCTGTGCCCAGTAAAGATACTCCTAGAGTGCAGGAAGCACAGATCATGATCGGACATATTATTTGCGGACTGGTGGAAGATGCTTGTAATCAATAGCGATACCAACAGCAAGTTTAAGCTGGTCAAAGCTCTGTTAGCCGATAAAAAGGCCAGGGACCAGGAGGGCTTGTTCGTGCTGGAATTCCCCAAGGCGATCGCGGAGATCGATCCCGGCCAGATCCAGTTCGTTGTGGCTACCGGTGAAGACCAGACAACCAAGTTCAGCCCCTATATTGAAAAGCATTATTTTGCCGAAAAGTTATTTCATAAACTAAGCGATACCAAAACCCCGCAGGGCGTTCTTGCCGTGGTCAAACAACCGCGATACTCGTTGACGGATATCAAGGATGGCGTGCTGGTCGTGCTGGACGGGGTACAAGATCCAGGCAACGTAGGTACGATCATACGTACAGCCGCGGCCTTCGAATGCGCAGGTGTAGCTTTTACCAAAGACACGGTCGATCCATTTTCGCCTAAAGTGGTCAGAGCCTCCGCTGGGTCTATTATGCAGATCCCAATAATTAAACTGGATAATGCCAAAGAGTTAAAGAAGAACGGTTATTTTCTGATCGTGACCGACTCGGAACAGGGCAAGGACTTAAAGATCATGCAGTTGGCCAAGAGGTGTGCCATGGTCTTTGGCAGTGAAGGTTCAGGTGTGAGCAAAGAATATGTCAAGATCGCTGATGAGTTCATCAGGATCATCCATAGCAAGAAGGTTGAATCGCTGAACGTGGCGGTGAGCGCGGGGATTATCCTCAGCAGAATTTAGGCACAAAGGGAAATGTAGGGGCACGCTGCGCGTGCCCTTTTGTATTTTTGATAACATTCCGTCATTGCGAGGAGTCTTCGACGAAGCAATCTCTACGAAGGGATACCTTGCCGAGATTGCCACGTCGGATGCCTCCTCGCAATGACGGAGGGGTCAAGTTAATCTCTCCGGATGATGTTTAACCACTTTGGCATTTACCATATAGATCACGTCCTCGGCGATGTTCGTGGCATGGTCGCAGATCCGTTCCAGGTGGCTGGCTACCAGGTATAGCGGGATCGCTCTGGGGGCAGTATGGGAGTCTTTGGCGATATAGTCATTTAACAGTTCGCTCTGAATAGACCTTTTTAGATCATCAGCTTCGTTATCGGCAAGTATCACCTGGCGGGCCAGTTCTTCATCACGGCTGATGAAGCTGTCGATAGCTTCCTTGACCATTTTTCCGGCGATCAGCGCCAGCTTTGGGATCTCGATCAATGGTTTAAGCAGAGGCTGTTCTGCTAATTCTATCGTTCGTCTGGCTATACTAACGGCCAGATCGGCTATCCTTTCCAGTTCCGTATTAACTTTCATTCCGGTAGTAATGAACCGCAGGTCCATGGCCATGGGCTGACGGATAGCCAAAAGTGCAATGGCCCGTTTTTCGATCTCCAGTTCCAGTTCATCGATACGTTGATCATTATCGATCACAGTCCTGGCCATGGTTACATCTGCTTCTTTTAAAGAAGTAACCGCCTTTTTTATGGCCTCTTCCGCCAACGCGGCCATTTCTGCCAGCTGTCTGTTAAGTTCGCTTAATTCCCGTTCAAATAGTCTTTCCATTAGCCAAACCTCCCTGTGATATATTCTTCGGTCATTTTCTTGGCCGGTTGAGTAAAGATCGTTGTCGCCAGGTCGTACTCGATCAACTCGCCCATCATGAAAAATCCGGTATAGTCCGAAACCCGCGCCGCTTGCTGCATGTTATGGGTAACGATCACTATGGTCAATTCCTTTTTTAGTTCGGTGATCAGCTCTTCGATCTTGGCGGTAGAGCTCGGGTCCAAAGCCGAACATGGTTCATCCAATAATAGCACTTCTGGCTTAACGGCCAAGGCGCGGGCAATGCATAAGCGCTGTTGTTGGCCGCCAGATAATGAAACTCCGGGATTCTGTAAAATATCCTTGACCTCCTCCCAGAGCGCGGCATGTCTGAGAGTAGTTTCGGCGATCTCGTCCAAAACGCTCTTGTTCTTTACGCCATTGAGCCTCAACCCGGCAACCGCATTTTCGTAGATGCTCATGGTCGGGAAAGGTGTAGGCTTCTGAAAGACCATGCCGATCTGGTGGCGAATCGTTACTGGATCAAGCTCGCTGCGTGTGATCTCTTCATTATCCATCTTGATACTTCCGCTCATTTTCGCCCCGGCAATAGTCTCATGCATTCTGTTGATACAGCGGATAAAGGTCGACTTGCCGCAGCCCGAAGGCCCGATGACCGCCGTCACGCTATTCTCCAGGATATCCAGGGAAATATCTTTCACGGCATGCTTACTACCAAACCAGGCGTTCAAGTCCTTGACAACTATCTTCGTTCTGCTATCCATAGATCACCCTCTTTGAAAAACGTTTTACCAAAACAGTTACCAGCAGTATCGATGCGACCAGGAGCAAGGCGCCGGCCCAGGCCATTTTCTGCCAATCTTCATAAGGCGAGATGGCGTAGCTATAGATCTGGACGGTCATCGAGGCCATAGGATCGTTCAAGGAAAAATTCCAGTAAAGATTACTAAAGGAAGTAAATAACAAAGGCGCGGTTTCGCCGAGTGCCCGGGCGATGGCCAGAATAAGGCCGGAAAAAATACCGTTCCAAGCGGAGCGCAGAACGATGCTCCAGGAAACCCGATATTGCGGTATGCCCAGAGCCAGTGCGGATTCGGTCAAGGACCTGGGGACCATTTTGACCATCTCCTCGGTGGTCCTGGTAATGCTGGGGATCATGACCACTGCCAGGGCAACACCGCCAGCCATGGCCGATAAGCGCTGGGTTGGCAGAACAAATAGTATATATACGACCATACCGAGAACTACGGTCGGGACCCCGCTTAATACGTCAGCACAATAACGGATAAGAAAACCCCGTTTGCCTTTGCCGTACATCGCCAGCCACAGACCGGCAAAAACGCCGATCGGACAACTGAGCAGAGTGCCCAGAGCAACGATGATCAGTGTACCTACAATGGCGTTGCCCATTCCGCCGCCTGTCTCGCCAACGGGAGCAGGCAAGTTGGTGAAAATGGACCAGGATAGAGAAGAATAACCTTTGAAAATTATGTAGGATAGAACACAGACGAGAGGGAGTACCGCCAGAAAAGTGAAGATGCGTAAGACCAGTATGAATACCTTGTCGGCAATTTTACGTTTTAACATATTATTAGCCATTTTTTGTTTAAGCATGTTTATTGGTCAACTTCCAGATCAAAAGCTTGGCCAGGCCGTTGATAATTATTGTCATCAGGAGCAAGATCAAGCCGATCTCGAACAAAACGGCAAAGTTTAATTCGGTGACCGCTTCCGTGAACTCGTTAGCGATGACTGCGGATAGGGTATAACCAGGGCTGAACAAGGAAGCAGAAATTGCCGGCTTGTTGCCGATGACCATAGTTACAGCCA
>JBAZXJ010000151.1:0-4524 GCA_041659865.1 Candidatus Margulisiibacteriota bacterium
ATCAAATAACATTTTGGAGGTTTCTATGAAAAGATCATTATTAAGCATCCTTATCCTGGCAATTCTTTCTATGACAGTGTTCGCTGTGCCAAATCAGCTGACTTATTCAGGTCGCTTGTTGCAGAACGGAGCGCTGGTGAATTCGACCCTGACCATGACCTTTAAGATCTACAAAGACCTAACATCTGTTTTGCCTGCAGACCTGCTTTGGTCTACCAGTAATATTAGTGTTGAGGTTAATCAAGGTATTTATAGCGTAACGTTGGACCAGGTCAGTCCCAACGTGTTTGTTAATGAAAATGCCTATCTGGAAGTTATCGTAGGGTCGGAGACCCTGGCCCCCAGAACCAAGATCAACAGTGTCGGTTATGCCTTACAGGCAGGTGGGTTAAGCAATGGTGGGGTGCAGGCTGTAGTGGTTTCTAACAACGGTTTCGTTGGTATTGGGACTCCTACTCCGTCCACTGCGCTCGAGGTAGCAGGAAGCATCAGGGCGATAGGCAGAAATGGCGTAGCTTATATCATGGCCAAATCCATTGGCGGCAACTTCGCGGCTGTCGTAAATGCTGTGGATACCTATGGGGTTGATATGCGTTTGCAGGCTAATGCCGGTTATGGTTTTGTAGGCACGGTGACCAGTCATGATGTTGCGGTCGTGGTAAGTAATAATCATGTTATGAGGTTCAACCCTAGCGGCAATGTTGGCATTGGAACAACAGCGCCTAATGCCACGTTACACTTGTCACAGAATAGTATTGTTGGTGTCCGTTATGATACTACATCTGCGGTAGCTACTGCCCGTAACTGGTTCGGCGGTACCAGCGTCAGGGCTTTTGGGGATTTTGGCTTTTGGCAGTCGGATGTCCTGGGCGGTGACCCGATCAATGCCGGGACAGCCCGTTTATATATGAATCACGATGGCTATGTCGGAATCGGGACGACGTTGCCTGGCAGCGCCAAACTTCACACTTTCGTGAGCGGAAATTCTCTGTATGAACATAATTATTTGTCCATAGGTAACGGGCGTTCGGATTCACAGGCGGCTTTACAGCTCTACAATTCCACATCGAACAATGCTAACTGGGTCATGTATGTCCCGGCTAACTCAACAAATCTAAGATTTTATAATGCTGGGACGACCGGCCAAAGCGCCGGGGACAGAATGACGATAACAAGTGCCGGGAATGTCGGGATTGGTACAACAGCTCCGGATCAAAAGCTGGTCATTAATGGCAAAATTAAGGTTATTCTGGAGTCGGTTAACTATCCAGATCTAAATGTCGTAGGTATTACTAACTTAGGATATTCCGGTGCGACTGGCGCGCAAAACTGGGCGATCCGAGGTGTGTATCAGTATCCCAATGGAATTGGGTATAATGCAGTAGGCGGAGATCTTGATATTATTAAAGCCTTGAATGCTAATACTATTTTGGCGACCAAGACCGATGGTACGCCTTTAGGTAACGTCGGGATCGGAACAATAACTCCGGGACTGGCTAGATTGGACATTGCTGGAGGGGCTGATTCGACCTTCCCAAATCTGCGCCTATCTTCAGATATCTGGACGATGATGGATTTTTATAGTGCTAACGCCAATGCCGCAAACAGGAATTGGCGAATAGCCAGTGTTTTTAATGCCTATGGCCGGATGGAATTCCTTTCTTCAACCGTAGCGGGGGGTGCTCCTAATACCAACAGAATGTCCATTGATGGCACTACCGGCTATGTTGGGATCGGAACCGGGACGGGAACGCCTGGGGCCCCGCTGGAGATAGGCGGTGATACAAATTCCGATAAAATATATTTGTATCATAATGGGACAGACAAATATGGTTTTGGTCTAGCTGGTGGACATCTAAATATGTTTTCCGGAAATGGCGGAAATATATATTTTAAGACCGGAGGCCCAGCTGGAACAAACATAATGACTTTAGCTAACAACGGTAATTTAACTATCACTGGCCTCATGAGTAAGGCTGGAGGTACTTTCAAGATCGACCACCCCTTAGATCCAAAGAATAAGTATCTCTATCACTCCTTTGTCGAAAGCCCGGACATGCTGAATATCTATAACGGCATTGCTGTGCTGGATGCCAAAGGTGAAGCCGTGGTCAAACTGCCGGACTGGTTCGATGCCTTGAACAAGGAATTCCGTTACCAGCTGACCTGCATCGGCGGCTTTGCCCAGGTCTATATCGCCAGGAAGATAGAAAAGAATATGTTCACGATCGCCGGCGGCAAGAAGGGGATGGAGGTTTCCTGGCAGGTCACCGGCGTCAGGCAGGATAAATTCGCCAATGCCCACCGTATCCAGGTCGAGGAAAATAAACCGGCCGGAGAGAAGGGCAAGTATCTGCATCCGAAGGAATGGGGACAGAAATAAGGCACAAAGGCACTTAGGCACAGAGGAACAAAGTAAGATGAGGGGCACGCGGGGCGTGCCCCTTTTGTTGTCAAGATGTTTCTTTCAGCAACAGGGGGTTTCTTAAAGAAACACCTTGTTTATTACCAAGTAGATGATTAGAATTAGTTCCCATTCTCAGCTAGGAGGTTAATCATGGAAGATGACCATGTGTCTATTATGCTTGAACATATACAAAGCGATTTTAGGGTATTTGGTGAAGGTTTAGCTAATACCAATCGCAAGCTGGATATTGTTATTCAGGATGTTGGCATGCTGAAAGAGAAAGTAGACAAGAATACCTTTATGATCGGCTATCTAGCCGATGGACAAAAAGATATGAAACGGGAAATGAATACAAGGTTTGACCGGATCGAAGACAAGCTGGCCGTTCATGACAGAAAGCTGGCCCGCAGAGTTACTCCGAAAGTATAACCAATGGATAAAAAAGATCTGCGTGAAATGGAAATGAGATTGACCATAAGACTGGGTGCAATGTTGACGACCGGGATCGTGGTTGTTGCCGCTCTAGTAAAATTATTATAGATCCTGCATGACAAGCTTCTCTTAGTTTGATATCATTTGTTCATGGCAATTTCCATCGATACCCGAACCATCAAACCAGGCGATATTTTTATCCCGATCAAAGGCCAGAACTTTGATGGCCATGACTATATTCCCGAGGCCGTGAAGAAGGGCGCTGCCGTCCTGGCCGTAGACCTAAGTCAGTACGCGGCCAGTCAGCGTCTGGAGTACGATATTCCCGTGATAGCCGTTACCGGAAGCAGTGGGAAAACTACGACAAAGGACCGGGTCGCCGCTTTGTTAGGCGCGAAGTATCGGGTTTTGAAGACTGAAGAGAATCAGAATAATGAAGTTGGAGTTCCGTTGACGGTTCTTCGATTGTTAGGTTCTGACTACCAGGCTGCCGTCATCGAGCTGGCCATGCGCGGTCTGGGCGAGATCGCCCATCTGACCAAGATCGTCCAGCCGACTCACGTGGTGATAACAAATATAGGTACAGCCCACATCGGGCGTCTGGGGTCGCGGGAGAATATCTGCCGGGCCAAGTGTGAGATATTGAACCCTACCAAGTATTCACAAAAAGCTTTTCTTAATGAAGAAGATGATTTCTTTGAAGAATGTAAAAAGACCGCGCTGGCTAACGGCTGGCAGGTGATAGCCTTCAAGGACGACCCGTTGCCCCAGATCGCTGATGAGTTCGGAGTGCCTAGTGCAGAACTGGATAAGGTGCAAATGGCCTATTCCTCCAACCGCATGGAGATCATTAAACGCAACGGGGTCACGATAATTAATGACAGCTATAACGCCAATCCTGACTCGGTGAAATGGGCAATTAAACAGCTCATGAAGATACCTGGCCGTAAGGTCGCGGTCCTGGGCGATATGCTGGAGCTGGGCGAGGATGAAGTGCAATTCCACAAAGCAATCGACCTTCAAGGGGTGGAAGAGGTCTTTACCTTCGGCCCGCTGTTCTATAGCGCGGATATCACACCGAACAGGTACAAAGACAAACAGCCCCTGGTCCAGGACCTGAAAAGCAAATTGAGGGCAGGGGACGTGATCCTGGTCAAAGGTTCACGGGGTATGAAGATGGAGGAAGTTGTCGCGGCGTTGTAGAAGCGTGTGCGTGGTGGTAGAATGGGGTATAGATTGCTTTGTCGATGACTCCTCGCAATGACGGGCGTTAATTCTAGTTAAAATTCAAAGGAGTACTTAAATGCCTCTTTCTTTTCTAATAGCTTTCTTTACCGGATTATTGATAAATTTTCTAACCCTACTGGCCTTACGCAAACTACACTTGGGCCAGCAGATCCGCACCGAAGGTCCTGAATCCCACCAGAAAAAGAAGAATACCCCGACCATGGGCGGTATCGGTATTATCTTGGCTACCTGGGTCGTGGTCTTCTTTCATCAGATCCCCAGCACCTACAATTTAGCTTTATTTTTCCTGTTCTTTGGTCTGGGACTTATCGGTCTTAGCGATGACCTGATCAAGGTCGTTCTAAAGCGTAACCAGGGCCTTTCTGGCAGGCATAAGTTCTTCGGCCAGGTCCTGGTTTCGGTTATCTTTGCCGGAGGGCTAATAGCCGCCGGACATT
>JBAZXJ010000152.1:0-2033 GCA_041659865.1 Candidatus Margulisiibacteriota bacterium
CAAACCCTTTCAGCGATAACACCTTGGTGATCGCCGCGGTCAGCGTCGTTTTGCCATGGTCCACATGACCGATAGTTCCTATATTTACATGTGGCTTATTCCTGTTAAACGTTTCTCTTGCCATCTTGTCCTCCTTTAATGTCCTTTAGCTTTAGATATTATTTCTTCAGATACATTCCTTGGTACTTCATCATAGAAAGCGAACTCCATTGAATAGGTTCCTCTACCCTGGGTCTTGGAACGCAGATCGGTAGAATAGCCGAACATTTGGGCCAAAGGAACTTTTGCTTTAACGATCTGTATTCCCTTTTTCTTTTCCATACCTTCGATCTTGCCGCGGCGGCTGTTCAGGTCGCCGATAACGTCGCCCATATTGGCCTCTGGACATTCAACTTCAACATCCATGATCGGTTCGAGGATCACCGGTTTGGCTTTCAGACAGCCTTCACGGAAAGCGGTTGAAGCGGCGATCTTAAAAGCTATTTCCGAAGAATCTACTTCATGGAAAGAACCGTCGAACAGGGTTACCTGGATGTCCAGCAAGGGGTACCCTGCCAGCACACCGGTAAGCATCGCTTCTTTACAACCCTTTTCAACTGCAGGGATATATTCTCTAGGAATCGAACCGCCTTTGATCTTGTCAACAAAGACAAAACCGCTGCCCGGCTCGAGGGATTCGATCGTGATCCAGACATGGCCGTATTGGCCGCGACCGCCGGACTGACGGATAAATTTACCTTCTTGCTCTGCTTTACCACGAATAGTTTCACGATAGGAAACCTGAGGTTTACCGACATTAGCGTCAACCTTAAATTCGCGCAGCAAGCGGTCAACAATGATCTCCAGATGAAGCTCGCCCATACCGGAAATGATCGTTTGGCTGGTTTCCTGGTCAACATGAACCTTAAAGGAAGGATCTTCTTCAGCCAGCTTTTGCAGAGCCAAACTAAGTTTTTCCTGATCAGCTTTAGTCTTTGGTTCGATCGCAACATCAATAACTGGTTCAGGGAATTCCATTGATTCCAGAATAATAGGTTTATCTTCCGCACATAAAGTATCGCCGGTCCTTGTATTTTTCAGACCAACAGCGGCTGCTATCTCTCCGGCATGTACTTCCTGGATCTCTTCCCGGTGGTTGGCATGCATCTTTAAGATACGACCTATTCTTTCCTTTTCTCCCTTGCCAGGATTGAGGACATAAGAACCGGCCTTTAGCATTCCGGAATAAACCCTAAAGAAGGTCAGACGGCCAACAAAAGGATCGGTCGCGATCTTGAAAGCCAAGGCGGAAAAAGCCTCGTCATCGCTGACCTTGCGGCCTTCTTCTTTATTGGTCTTGGGGTTGATACCTTTAACTTTTTCAGCTGTATCCAGCGGACTGGCTAAATAGTCTATTACACAATCAAGCAGAGGCTGTAAGGCCTTGTTCTTAAAGGCACTGCCGCAAGTCATTAAGATATGGCTGCCGTTAAGCGTTCCGGCGCGTAAGCCCTTTTTGATCTCAGCTTCGGTCAGTTCCTGGCCATCCATGTATTTGGTCAGGAGCGCATCATCTGATTCCGCCGCTGCTTCGATCATCTTCGCTCGGTAGGCCTTGGCTTTTTCCATCATATCTTCAGGGATAGGGGCTTCAACAAAATCAACACCCTTTTCGTCGTTATAAACAATTGCCTTCATGGCAACAAGATCAATAACACCCTTGAAACCGTCTTCAGCACCGATAGGCAGCTGGATCGGAATAGCGTTAGCTAGCAGCTTGTCTTTTACCTGATGTTCTACAGAATAAAAATCTGCGCCAATGCGGTCCATTTTATTCACAAAGATTATGCGGGGTACTTTATAACGGGTAGCTTGTCTCCAGACCGTTTCAGTTTGGGGCTGAACGCCGCCAACTGCGCAAAAAAGCACGACCACACTATCAAGTACGCGTAAAGAACGCTCAACTTCGATAGTAAAATCAACGTGGCCTGGAGTATCAATAATATTTATTCTATGGTCTTTCCAGAAACAGGTCGTAGCAGCAGAAGTAATGG
>JBAZXJ010000152.1:2043-4519 GCA_041659865.1 Candidatus Margulisiibacteriota bacterium
TACCGCGTTCTTGTTCCTGGATCATCCAGTCCATGGTCGCGGTTCCGTCATGTACTTCGCCTAATTTATGCAGCTTACCGGTGTAGTATAGTATTCTTTCGGTCGCTGTGGTCTTGCCTGCGTCAATATGCGCGGCAATGCCGATATTTCTGGTTTTTGATAGATCCATTGATTCCATATTATTCTCTGTTCTCTTTCTCTTTTCCTTCTATTTGCACACAAAAAACAGACCATCTGGTCTGTTCCCATTTTCTTAGGCCAAAACTATTGATAGTTAAATGCAACCAGTATCCAATTATCTGGGACTTAGCAGCATATATCTTTTATTAGATCAATAATTCCTCTACCACCTAAAATGCGAAAATGCCTTATTAGCTTCCGCCATGCGATGGGTATCTTCTTTTTTCTTAATCGCCGCTCCAACGTTATTGGAGGCATCTAATATTTCCTGGGCCAGTTTTTCTTCCATCGGACGGCCTTTTTTCTCTCTACTGTTCAATATTATCCAGCTCATTGCCAGGCGGTTACTTCTTTCCTTACGTACCTCTATTGGTACCTGGTAGGTAGCGCCACCAACTCTTCTGGACTTTACTTCCAAAAGCGGACGGGCATTTTTAATAGCTTTATTGAAAACTTCAAAGGGATCTTGCTTCGTTTTGTCCTGGATGATATCCAGAGCTTGCTTGAAGATACGTTCAGCTGTACTCTTTTTGCCGTCAAACATAAGCTTGGCTATGAACATGGAGATCGTCTTGTTGTTATAGACGACGTCAGGCAAGGGCTCTCTGTTTTGGATCTTTCTGTTTCTGGACATTTAGGAATCTTTCTTTTTGCGCTTGGAACCGTATTTGGAACGCGACTGATTCATCTTTTCCACACCACCGGTATCAAGAGTACCGCGCACGATATGGTATCTTACGCCTGGCAGATCCTTGACCTTGCCGCCGCGGATCAATACCGCGGAATGTTCCTGAAGGTTATGACCTTCTCCTGGGATATAACTGGTAACTTCCTGGCCGGTCGTAAGCCTTACCCTGGCGACTTTGCGCAGAGCAGAATTGGGCTTTTTCGGGGTAGTAGTATATACCCTGATACAAACGCCCCTGCGCTGAGGACAGCTTACGAGCGCCGGAGAGGCATTTTTGGCCTTTTTGTTCTTGCGGCCTTTTCTGATCAATTGGTTAAAAGTTGGCACGTCTTTCCTTCTCTTTCTTTTTTGACAACGGGACGCATATTAGCTAAAAAATGCGTCCTTGTCAAACACTATTTTTAAACTTCCAATTCCTCTTCTTCCATTTCCACCGGATTGAGCGATTCCCCCCCCGGGGCAGAGAGGTCGATCTGGCGGTATTTAGGCAACCCTGTACCTACAGGGATCAGCTTGCCGATGATCACATTCTCTTTAAGACCTACCATATTATCGGTCTTACCCTTGATGGCAGCTTCCGTTAAGATCTTGGAAGTTTCCTGGAAAGAGGCAGCCGAAATAAAACTATCCGTACTTAATGAGGAACGGGTAATGCCCAACAGGACACGATCCCCAGTGGCAGGTTTTTTGCCCGCGGCGACGATCTCCCGGTTGATGTCATTAAATACGTATTGATCGAGGATCTCGCCAGGTAACAGGCCGCTATCGCCCATTTCATCGACCCTGATCTTCTTGGTCATCTGACGGACTATGGTCTCGATATGCTTGTCATTGATGCTTACTCCCTGGCTCCGGTATACCCTTTGAACTTCATCAACGATATATTGCTGGGCGTCGACCATTTCTCTGGTCGCCAGCAGGTCATGCGGGTTGATCACGCCTTCGGTCAGCTGGTCACCGCGCTTAACCTCTTTACCGGTAAAGACCTTCAGACGTACGCCGTAAGGAACGACGTATTCTTTGCTCTTTTCCTTGCCAGAGGAAACGATGATCTGCTTGGCGCCTTCTTTTTCCGAGACCTCAACTACACCGTCTACTTCGCAAAGCAAGGCCGTATTCTTTGGCTTACGCACTTCGAACAATTCTTCGACGCGCGGCAGACCGGAAACGATATCAGCTGCTTTGGTACTCTTGGTCGCCGTCTCTCTGGCGATTATCTCGTTGACCGTAATGGTTTGGCCATCCTCGACCAGCATATTGGCGCCGGCCAGGATCGGATAAGCTTCACCAGGACAAACGCTAATAACGGTTTTATGTTTTCCAGGCTTGATACTTTCTACAATACCCGGAATAGTTACGCCTACGCCCTTGGAAAGTTCTGAGCCGACCTTAACCCGGTCATTGACCTTAACATATACTTCGTCACTGCCTGGCACTTCGTAATCATGTTTGATCTTGGGGTTATAGACGAATACTTCGCCGTCCCTGCCGGCAGACTTGGTCTTGGCGTTGAAAGCCAGGCCAACAAATTTGATCTTACCTGAGTCGCCAGAGGTCACATATTCTACGCTTGGATTGTATTCCGCCAGAACAGTTCCTTCTTTGACC
>JBAZXJ010000153.1:0-4511 GCA_041659865.1 Candidatus Margulisiibacteriota bacterium
TATCTGACCGGTTTCCAATTTTACTCGAAACATGGCGTTCGGTAAAGTTTCCTCTATCACGCCTTCCATTTCAATTACATCGTTATTGTTCGCCATAGTTTCTTTGTCCTGTCAAAATTCTACAGCCATCCCTGGTTATTGCCAAGGTGTGTTCCTCATGAGCCGACCACTTACCGTCCTTGGTAACTATGGTCCAGCCATCGGCTAGGATCTCGATCTCATAATCGCCCATGACCAGCATAGGTTCCACGGCAATTATCATTCCTTCTTTCAATCTAGGACCAGTACCCTTCTTGCCAAAATTAGGCAATAACGGGTCTTCGTGCAATTTCTGGCCTATGCCATGTCCAAAAAGGTCATGAATGACCTCAAAACCGTTCTGAACAGCTTTTTGCTCTATCGCTTCAGCTACATCGCCCCAGTATATCCCTGGTCTGACCATACTTACTGCCAAGGCCAGACAATCCCTGGTGGTTTGGACCAGTTTGCTAACCCCTTGATCTAATGGCCCGATCGCTATTGTAGTAGCGGCATCAGCATGATAGCCATTCAGAAAAGCCCCGACATCCACACCGACAATATCACCGGGTAACAGTTGTCTTTCTCCTGGAAAGCCATGAACCACTTGTTCATTGACCGATAGGCATGTCGTATAGGGGTAACCTCTGTATCCCTTAAAGGATGGGATAGCCCCTCGTTTGATTATAAGTTCTTCGGCAAGCTTGTCTAATTGTGCCGTTCTTATTCCCGGTCTGGCCTGCCTGGCCAAGACCTGAAAAACCTCGCTAACAATGTCCCCAGCCCTGGCTATCTTCTCCACCTCGGCCGCGGACTTGATATTTATAGCTATCGGATGCTCCGTTTTACTTTTTCGTAAACTTCCTCAGCACCACCGCTGCGCCCGTCAATTTCGATCATTTTTTTCTTCGCCCGATAATATTCGATTAAAGGAGCGGTCTGCTCTTCATATACCTGATAACGCTTTTTGACCGTTTCCGGCTGATCATCGATCCTGGTGATCAGTTCACCGCCGCAACGGTCGCAGATACCTTCCTTTAAGGAAGGCATATTCCTGGTATGATATACCGCACCGCAGCTCTTGCAGCTGATCCGTCCGCTCATCCTGTCCACTATGATGTCTAGCGGCACATTTAGACTGACCACCTTATCGAGCCGCTTTTCAAGCTTTTTCAATAAATTATCCAATGCTTCAGCTTGCGCTATGGTCCTGGGAAAACCATCAAGGATAAATCCGGCATCACAATCGCTCTTGGCAAGCCGGTCTTCCATTAAAGCGATTATCACTTCGTCAGGCACCAATTGTCCTGCATCCATGTATTTTTTGGCCATTTGGCCAAGCTCGCTGCCTTCACGCAGATGTTGCCTTAAAATATCACCGGTCGAGATATGCGGCCATTTAAGCGCAGCTGACATCTTTTGCGCGATAGTGCCTTTCCCTGCGCCAGGAGCCCCAAGCAAAATAATATTCATCGGTCGACCATTCCTTCGTACTGGCGGTTGACCAGATGCATCTCGATCTGTCGGACCAGATCCAAGGCCACACCGACCATAATTAATAGAGATGTCCCACCGATACCGCTAAAAGCAGTTATTCTGGTGATGCTTGCTGCGGTCATTGGGACAATTGCTACAAAAGCCAGGAACAGAGCGCCAACCAGCGTAAGTCTGGTAATGATCTTTTCCAGAAAATCAGCGGTAGGTTTACCTGGTCTTACCCCCAAAATGAACCCGCCATACTTCTTAATGTTATCTGCCAGCTCTACTGGATTGAACATGATCGCCGTATAGAAAAATGTGAAAAAGAAAATTAAAAAGAATAGAAATATGGCATAGATAGCTCCGCCGCCTAAAGAAGCGGCTACGCCTTTCATGAACTCACCAGGAAAGAAATTGACCACGGTGAACAAGAAGGAAAGAACGGTCGTAGCAAAGATTATCGGCAGTACACCGCCTTGATTTATCTTCAAAGGAATATAAGTACTCTGGCCGCCATATACTTTCCGGCCAACTACTCTTTTCGCGTATTGGACAGGGATCTTTCTTTCCGCTTGTTGGACATAGATAATACTGACTATTACGCCCAATAAGACGATACACATCAACACCACGTTCAAGACACTAACCCCGGACTGCACCTGAGCATAGGTCTGAAAGAAATAATTAAAAAGACGGGAAATGATACCAGTAAAGATCAAAAGAGAGGCCCCGTTGCCGATCCCATGCTCGGTGATCAGCTCGCCTAACCACATAACGAACATACTGCCGGCGATCAAAAATATCGACGCCGAAATGAAGAACCAAATAAAATTATAGTCTGGCAGGATAGCGCCTCTGAGCGGACCGGTGATCCAGCCGATAGCCTGGACCAAGGCCAAAAATATAGTCAAATACCTGGTGTACTGGGCGATCTGCTTGCGGCCGCTGTCACCTTCTTCGAAAAGTTCTTTTAATTGAGGGACCACAACGACCATAAGCTGCATGATGATCGAGGCGTTGATATAGGGCAGGATCCCTAAGGCAAAGATAGAAAAATTAGATAAAGCACCGCCGGAAAACAGGTTAGCCAAGCCTAATAGACCGCTGGTCTCGCGGTCAAACAAGCTACGCACTGCTACGGGGTCGATCCCGGCAATTGGGATATGAGTACCCAAGCGGAACAGGATCAAAATACCGATAGTATAAAAGAACCGCTTACGCAGATCAGGGA
Organism: Candidatus Margulisiibacteriota bacterium; assembly: GCA_041659865.1. Lineage (GTDB taxonomy): Bacteria > Margulisbacteria > JBAZXJ01 > JBAZXJ01 > JBAZXJ01 > JBAZXJ01. The sequence goes on from JBAZXJ010000153.1 coordinate 2,729, forward strand.
TCTTGAAAATAGCGGATAAATTACTGACCATTAACCAAGACCTCCACCTTGCCGCCTGCTTTAACTATTTTATCGATGGCCGCCTGGCTGGCCTTGTCAACTTTAATGGTCAATTTCTTTTCAATTTCGCCATCCGCTAACAGCTTTACCAGCTTGCTGGCATCTGAGATCATTTTCTTGCCCATCAGCATTTTTTTATCAACAACATCCCCAGTTTCGAATTTGTTCAGCTGACTTACGTTAATAACCTGGTAAGCTAGTCTGGTATGGTTCCGAAACCCCTTTTGCTTTGGTGTCCGGCGGTATAAAGGCATCTGGCCGCCTTCAAAACCTGTGGTCAGAGAATAACCTGAACGACTCTTCTGCCCTTTATGTCCACGACCGGCAGTCCCGCCTGAACCTGAACCATCACCTCTGGCCACTCTTTTTTGACGGTGTTTGGCGCCTGAATTAACTTTTAATCCGCTTAGTTTTCCCATTTTACTGTCCTTCCGCCACAGCTTCTACTATCTCGGCCTTTACTGCCGGAGCAGCAGCTTCAATAGGCGCTTCCGCCGCTGGCTTGATCACTTCTTTTTTCTTTTCTCTAACTTTTTTTAAAGGCACAGTGACCAGTTCAAATTTATTTTTCTTGCCTTGGGCATTAGAGGCTGCGGCAACTATTTCTGCTTTATTTTTTACTACACCAGGGACATGCACGCTTAGCGTTTTTCCTAGCATCTCTTCAACTAACTGTTTACTCTTAAGTTTTCTTAAGCCATCGATAGCCGCCTTGGCGACGTTGATCGCATTGGCTGAGCCAAGGGATTTAGCCACGATATCAGCCAACCCTACAAGTTCAAGAACAGTACGCGCAGCTCCGCCGGCGATCACTCCAGTTCCAGGAGGGGCTGGTCGCAATAAAACCTTGCTGGCTCCGCAAAAACCAACAGAAGGATGAGGAATAGTTCCGCCAAGCAAGGGACATTTGACCATATGCTTGCGGGCTTTAGCTATACCTTTTTGGATAGCACTAGGAACTTCTACTGCTTTACCTATACCTATACCGACACTGCCTTGTTTGTCTCCGACCACGATAGCAGCGCGAAAGCTCATACGCTTGCCGCCCTTGACCACCTTGGTCACACGGCTGATCTGGATCACTTTTTCCAGACGTTCTTCTTTATCAGTATCTTCTTTTCTCTTGCGCTTGTTCTTGTTCTTGCCATAAGAACCAGGCTGGCTGTCCGCAAGCGGCTTTTTTTCGGTCTCGGTATTAGTAGTTGTCAAAACTTGTTCCTCCTAAAAAATTAATCCCTCAGCACGAGCACCTTCGGCTACAGCCTTGATGATGCCGTGATAAGGCCTGTCCCTACGATCAAAAACCACTTTAACGATGCCTTTGGCTTTGGCTTTCTTTGCTAATGACTGGCCAACTTTTTTGGCCAACTCAATATTAATATTTTTCTTGCCGCCCATCTCTTTATCAAGAGAGGAAGCAGCGACAAGTGTAAAACCCTTTTCATCATTTATGATCTGGGTGTAAACGTTCTTTAACCCGCGATATACTGTCAGACGAGGTCTTACTTCACTGCCGAAAACATTCTTAGCTCTTTTATTATATTGCATTGTTTTCACCTTTACTTCTTAGCTCCTACTTTACCAGCCTTACCAGCTTTCTTCATTACGAATTCGCCTTCATAACGTACGCCCTTGCCTTTATATGGTTCAGGCGAGCGCAGAGCGCGAATATTGGCAGCGATCTGTCCCACTAGCTGTTTGTCAAAGCCCTGGACCACGATCT
>JBAZXJ010000154.1:0-4509 GCA_041659865.1 Candidatus Margulisiibacteriota bacterium
TGGGAAAGCGGGGCGGTCCCGGTCATTCTTTTGAACAAGGCGGACCTTTGCCCGGAAAGCGAAGAAAGGCTAAGCGAGACAGGGGCAGTCTCCATTGGTGTTGAGGTACACGCGCTCAGCGCGATGCAAAATACCGGTCTGGAGGTTCTGGATAAATATCTCCAGCCAGGGAAGACGGTGGCCTTTTTAGGTTCTTCGGGCGCGGGCAAATCCACGATCATCAATACTCTTCTTGGCACAGAGCGTATGCAGGTAAATGAGGTGAGCGAGCTGGGGAGCAGAGGCCGGCATACCACTACTCACCGCGAATTGATCATTTTGCCTAACGGCAGTTTGGTCATCGATACTCCGGGTATGCGGGAATTACAGGTCTGGGGTGATGAAGATGGTCTACAGCAGACCTTTGCTGACATTGATGAATTAGCTAAACATTGCCGTTTCAGAGATTGCGGGCATGTCAGCGAGCCGGGCTGTGCGGTCCTGGAGGCTGCCAAGAACGGGACCATTTTACCGGAACGGCTGGCGAGTTATTTTAAGTTAAAAAGGGAGTATGCCTACCTGGCGGACCGCCAGGCCATGACAGCGAGCGCGGTGGAAAAAGTCCGCAAAAAAAAGATCAGTCTGTATATCAAAGAGCTGAAAGATCACGACATGATCTGACCGCGAACGCTCGCCTAGCAATATCTGTAGATGTTCCAGCAATATCCGCTATCGCTATTTCCAGTACTATTCGCTAAAATACCTTTTGGCCAAAAGGCTTTCAGCAGTTTCTATCAAAAGGATATCGCGTGTTACAAGTTAATGATCTTTGTTTGACCTTCGGCGCCCAGCAATTGTTTGACGGCGTGAGTTTTAATATCCATAGCCGGGAGCGCATCGGCCTGGTCGGGCGTAACGGCTCAGGCAAGACAACTATCTTCAAAATAATTACCGGCGAGGTCCTGGCCGATTCCGGCAAGATCTCTCTCCCTAAGAATTATACCGTGGGTTATGTCCAACAGCATCTTAATTTTACCGAACCGACGATACTTCAGGAAGCCTGTCTGGGCCTTAAGGAAGAGGAAAAGGACGAGGTCTGGAAGGCCGAGAAGATATTGGCCGGCCTAGGTTTTTCCGAGGAGGATTTTGAGCGGGCACCGGCCGAAGTTTCTGGAGGTTATCAGGTCCGGCTGAACCTGACCAAATGTCTTTTGGCCGAACCGCATTTACTGCTTTTGGATGAACCGACCAACTACCTCGATATCATTTCGATCCGCTGGCTGATCGCTTTTTTGCGCCGTTGGCCCAATGAACTGATCCTGATCACCCATGACCGTAATTTTATGGATTCTGTTACGACCCATACCATGGCGCTCCATCGGATGAAAGTAAAGAAGATCGCCGGCGGTACCGCCAAGCTTTATGAACAGATCGCTACGGAAGAAGAAGTCTACGAGAATACCAGGATCAAAGAAGCTAAGACCCGCGAGAAAGCCGAGGAGTTCATCAGCCGTTTCCGGGCGCAGGCCGCCCGGGCCAGTCTGGTCCAGTCGCGCATCAAAGCTCTGGAAAAGATGGGCGAAAAGAGAGAGTTAAGCAAGATCGCTGAGCTGGGTTTTAGCTTCCGGACCGCCGAGTTCAAAGCGGAACATTTAATGAAAGTGAAGAACATTACTTTCGGTTACCAGCCTGATCATCCTTTGATCAAGGACCTTTCCGTTGAGATAGGTCGCAGGGCCAGGATCTGCGTCGTAGGTAAGAACGGCAAGGGTAAATCTACTTTACTGCGCTTGCTCCAGGGCGAACTTGCGCCTCAAAGCGGGGAGATAACTTATCATGATAAATGCCAGCGCGGTTATTTTGGGCAGACCAATATCGAAAGATTGTCGCCGGAGCTTTCCATCGACGCGGAGCTAGGCAAGGTCAGCGATAAACTTAAATACAGCGAGATCCGCGCGGTTTGCGGAGCGATGATGTTCAGCGGGGACCTGGCGCTGAAAAAGATCTCGATCCTTTCCGGCGGAGAAAAAAGCAGGGTCTCTCTGGGCAAGATCCTGCTCACGCCTACGAACCTGCTCTTGCTCGATGAGCCTACCAACCATTTAGATATGGAATCCTGCGATTCGTTGATCGCCGCTATCGATGATTTCGAGGGCGCGGTCGTGATCGTGACCCATAACGAAATGTTCCTGCATCACCTGGCGACCCGGCTGATCGTTTTCAACGAGGAGAAAGCTTTTCTTTTCGACGGCTCCTATCAGGAATTTCTGGACAAGATCGGCTGGGAAGACGAGACCAGCAAAAAGAGGCCGGCTAAAGCAGGGCCGGGCCCCAGTACGCTGGACCACGATAAGCAGGTCGCCGAAAAGACCAGGCAGATCAAACAGAAGAATTTGAGGAAAAAGATTGAAGAGCAGGAGAACAAGATCGAGAAGCTGGAGAAGACCCAGGAACTGAACCATACCAAACTGGCCGTGGCCGCGGCCGAAAATCAGAGCCTGATCATCAAGGAACTTCAGCTGACCGGCCATAAGCTGGAAATGCAGATCAAGCTGGGGTATACGGAATTGGAAAAGTTGATCGAGGAGTTGGATCATCATACTTAAATAGGGGCGGTGGCCGGTCACTTCGGCTCCGCTCAGTGACCGGGTTTGGGTCTCTCCGCATTGGTCCACCACCCGGTGGCTGAGCGGAGCCGAAGCCACCGCTTGATGTTCTATTTAAACAAGGAGACTCACATGAAACGCAGATATCCACCCCTGATCGCAATTATTATCCTGGCCTTGTTCTTAACCGGCTGTCAGCCGCAGATTAGTCGCAATGGGATCACCCAGGTCGCTACCATAGACGCCCTGATGGCCGGGGTCTATGACGGGCATATGACGCTAAAAACCTTGCGAAGCTATGGCAACTTTGGGATCGGCACCTTTGAAGCGCTGGACGGAGAAATGTTCCTGCTTGACGGAGAATTCTACCAGGTCAAAGCCGACGGACTGGTCTATCTGCCGTCCCTGGAAGCAAGAACGCCTTTTGCCTGCGTGACCAGATTTTCTGCCGACAAGAAGGAAAACATCGATCGGCCGACCGGTCTTTTAGGACTGGAAGAGAAGATCGACGCCCTGGCGCCGGAGGCCAACCGCTTCTGCGCCTTTATCGTCCGCGGGGACTTCAGCGCTGTAAGAACGCGTAGTGTTCCAGCCCAGAAAAAACCTTATCCCCCGTTGGCCGAAGTGACCAAGACCCAGCCGGTCTTTGAACTAAAGAACGTCCGTGGCACCTTGATCGGATTCCGTGCTCCTGCCTTCGTTAAAGGTATTAACGTACCTGGTTATCATCTGCATTTTCTGGCCGACGATCTTGGCTCCGGCGGTCATGTTTTGGACCTGACCATTACCAGGGGCGTCCTGGAAGCGGATACCGTCCACGACTGGCTTAACCTCTACCTGCCCGGGGACAGCAAGTCTTTCGGCACGGCGGACCTGAAAACCGACCGCAGTAAAGAGTTGAAGATCGTGGAGCAGGGGAAGTAGGATCCGTTCTGGTATGGTCACCTATGTAGCATTTCTAAGAGGTATCAATGTCGGCGGGAATAACCTGCTCAAAATGGACGCCTTGCGTGCGGAATTTTCCACAGCAGGGTTCCAGTCCGTAACTACCTATATCCAGAGCGGTAATGTTATTTTCCAGTCTGAAATTCCAAGTAAAGTTGCAGTAGAGGCCAAAATAGAGAAGATGCTTTCCGTTAGATTCAAATATAAAGCCAAAGTCCTGATACGCTCAAGGCAAGACATGGGAAATATTGTTGCGCATTTCCCTAAAATATTTAGTGATCCTAAGTGGAAACATAATGTTATTTTGTTAAGCAGAGCGATCGACTCGAAGAGTATCCTGAAAAAGCTGGAGATAAAAAAAGACATTGAAGAGCTCTCATATTATAAAGGGGCTTTGTTCTGGTCGGCCAAAATGGACAAAATAACCCGCTCGAATATGATCAAGCTTTCGGCCAGGCCAGAGTACCAGGAAATGACGGTCCGGAACGTGAATACGACGAGGAAGATGCTGGAATTGATGCGCGAACCCGGGCACTTCGGCTCCGCTCCCTTCGACTGGGCTCAGGGCGAGCAGTGACCGAGTGGTAGTACTGAGTGGTTATTTTTTGATGAACGTCCCCTCATCGAGTTCCCTAAAGGCCAGGTCCAGTTCCTGACGGGTATTCATGACGATCGGGCCGCCCCAGGCGACCGGTTCGTTGAGCCGTTTTCCGCTGACGAAGATATAATGGAGATCAGTAATGGACTGGACGGCGATCGTCCCTGCCTCCAGGAACAGACCAAGCTGTCCTGGCGCCAGTTTTTCCCCGCCGAAGCCGCCCTCACCGGACAGAACATAACAAAAGCTGGTATAGCCTTTTCTTGCCTTATGGGCAAGGTCCTGCCCCCGCTTTAAATGGACGTCCAGATACTCAACGTCGATGACCAGTTCCTTGACCGGCCCGGTAACTTTTTCATAGGTACCGGCGATGACCCGTAC
>JBAZXJ010000155.1:0-4489 GCA_041659865.1 Candidatus Margulisiibacteriota bacterium
CGTGATAATATTGCATATGGTATATTTAAGGGACTGGAAGAATATTTCCAGGACCAAAAGTAGCAAAGGGAATAAAATGGCTGATAACCGCCCCTTAGGTATTTACGATTCCGGCATCGGCGGACTTTCCGTGGTCAGCGAAGTGATCCGCCAATTGCCTAACGAAAGCTTCATCTATTACGGCGATACCAAGAACCTGCCCTACGGCGACAAAAAGCCGGCGCAGATCATCGAGTTCAACAAGGGGATCTTTGCTTATCTGCTTGATCAGAATTGCAAAATGATCGTTTCGGCCTGCAATTCTTCCTCTGCGATCGCGCTCCCTACGCTAATGTTCTTATATCCCGCCCTATCAGTGGTCAGCCTGATCGAACCAGGTGCTTACAGCGCGGTGAAAGCTACCAAGAACAAACGCATCGGCTTGATCGCAACTACCGCCACAGTTAAGTCCAATGCCTACGCTAATGCCGTGAAAAAGATCAATAACGCTATCGAGGTCCAACAGGTCGCTTGCCCGGAATTCGTACCGATAATCGAGTCCGGAAAGGTCAATGAACCGGAAACCTATGAAATAGTGAAGAAATATATCAGCCAGTTCCAGGATATCGACACCCTGATCTACGGCTGTACCCATTATCCGGCGCTGGAACCAATACTAAAACAAATATTCCCGGATAATAAAGTATCCTTTATCAACCCGGCGATCGCTACCGTACAAAAAGCTGTTCAGGAAATGCAGGAATTGAACCTGGCTGCCGATAAAGATAATTCAGTTCGTTACGAATTCGTCTGGTCAGGCCAGGTCCCCGGTCAATTCAACGCCAAAAGCTATCAGCCCGCTGAGAAAGTAAGTTCATGAGAACCGTAGTTCTGGTCTGTTTTTTCACCATGATGATCCACCTGGCAGAAACGCTGGCTCTCTCTATGCGTTTAGCCGGGGTACGCACCAAACAGGTCGCCACCAGCATTTCCTTTGTTAACGCCTCTTTTCTGATCTCCCGGATGTCCAATATGCTCCAGGCTCCCCTGCTGGGCGCCATGGTCGATGCGGCGGTCAATCCGACCACTGGCTTTACAGCGACTCTATTGGGCGCTAACTTCCGCTGGATAATCTTTGCCGCTTTCTGGGGTAATCTTCTTGGCGCATTTTTGACCCCTACTTTTGCCAGGATCTTTGAGAAAGCGATCTATAGATTTGAACAAAGAGGCTCGATCCCTGTGCTGATCATGGAGGGGCTGGAACCTAAGAACATGAAAGCGATCATTTGCAGTTTCCGCTGGCCCAGAATGGCTTCCTTGAAAAGTATTCACTGGAAATCTATCCCTCATTCATTTATCTATTTAAACGTGCTAATGGTCTCGATCTACGCCATCGGGGTGCTATCGTCTCTTTATGCCGGCGCCATGCTTCCGGAATACCGGGCTACAGCGGTCAATCTGTCTGGTATTGTTAACGGAATGGCGACCATATTGCTTGCCTTAATGGTTGATCCGACTGGTGCTTATATCGTTGACCAAGTGGTCCGTGGCAAGCGCCCGGAAGCCGACGCGCGCAGTATGGTCTTCTTTCTGATCCTGGGCCGGTTGGTCGGTACCTTGTTCATCTCGCAATTACTTTTCTGGCCGGCGGCGCAGTATATTATGAGCGCGACGCAGTGGGTGACGAGAGTGTTTCACTAGGAAGCAATTCTAATTATGGTCCACTGCCTGCCAAGCAAGCTCACTCTGGCCTGCGGCCGGCTATTTTTATGCAGGGCTCTGCCCCGCACCCCGGGAATATTTCTTTTTGATGGCAAAAAGAAACATTCCATAAAGAAAAACCACTTAACACCTACGGTTTTAAGAATTCCCTTAGCATATCCCAACCACCACTCGGGGCAGCTCGTCCAGTACCCTTTATATTTTTTACTGCAGGTCTGGCCAACCTGCCATCTCCCCACCACCCCTATATTGAAGTCGTATTCAAAGAAACAGACGAGGACGGCTTCCCCTCTCTGCCAGCCGCATCGGCAGGCGGAGAGGGGCTAGGGGAGAGGTCTAAATAGCAATATGATCTCGACCGGGAATACTTATAGATATTGATTTGTCGGAAACCTACTGGCAATGACGGAAGGTTATACAAAATATAAAGGGACACGCAACGCGTGCCCCTTCTCTTACTTTGTGCCTCTGTGCCTAAGTGCCTTTGTGCCTTCTTCTTAGGTCAACGCAATCCCGTCATCCAAAGCCTTAATAATATCATCGATATGCTCAATACCTACCGACAACCTGATCAGGTCAGGAGTTAATCCGCCCGCCAGCTGTTGTTCCTTGGTCAATTGAGAATGCGAGGTACTGGCCGGATGTAGGATCAGGCTCTTGGCATCGCCGACGTTAGCCAGATGCGAGATCAGCTTGATATTATCGATCAGCTTGATAGCCGCTTCATAACCGCCCTTAAGACCGAAGACGACCATTCCGCCAAAACCGTTCTTCAGATATTTGCTGGCCAAAGGATAGGAAGGATCATCTACCAGGCCAGGATATCTTACCCAGGCAACCTTGGGATGCTTTTGCAAGTGCAAAGCTACCTCAATGGCATTTTCGCTATGCTTAACGATCCTTAAGGGTAAGGTCTCTATGCCCTGCAACAGGATCCAGGAATTATCCGGAGCGATCGCCGCACCCAGGTTACGCAATGGAACCGTACGCACTCTTAAAGCATAGGCGATCGGTGCCAATGGAGCTGGAAGATCAATTCCCCATCTTAGTCCATGATAGTTCGAGTCCGGTTCTGTGAATAACGGATGCTTGCCGTCTTTCCAGTTGAATTTACCAGCGTCAGTGATGATCCCGCCAATAGCAGTACCATGACCGCCGTACCATTTGGTCAGGGAGTTGATCACGATATCCGCGCCCAGCTCGATGGTCTTTAACAGATAAGGGGTCGTGAACGTGGCGTCCACGATCAGAGGCAAACCGTGCTTGTGGGCAATTTCGGCCACTGCCTTTACGTCAGTATAGTCCAGCACCGGGTTCCCAATGGTCTCGATGAAAAGTGCTCTGGTCTTTGGCCCGATCGCTTTCTCAAAATTCTTCGGGTCTTTTGAGTCAACAAAGTTCACCTTGATACCAAGTTTGGGCAGGATAGCATCGAATTGGGTATAGGTCCCGCCATACAAATTACTCGCGGATACGATATCATCTCCTGCCTCAGCCAGGGTGATGATCGAATAAAAGATCGCGGAAGTCCCTGAAGCCAAGGCCACAGAAGCAGCTCCGCCTTCCAGCTGGGTAACTCTTTGTTCCAGAACGTCCGTGGTCGGGTTCATCAGGCGGGTATAAATATTCCCCAGTTCCTTGAGCGCGAACAAGTTCGCCGCGTGTTCAGTATTCTTGAACAGATACGAAGTAGTACGATGCAAAGGCACAGCGCGCGCCTGCGTTTCGTCCACCACCTGCCCAGCATGCAAAGCCAAAGTCTCAAATTTATAACTCATCTTCTTCCTCCTTCTATATTTCTTTACTTCTTTAATTCTTTACTTCTTGTGTTATTTATTCTTCAAACAACCAGGTACTCAAATATCTTTCCCCGCTGTCCGGAATGATCACAACAATAGTCTTGTCCTTATTCTCCTCTCTACTAGCTATTTGAACTGCGGCATGCATTGCTGCTCCGGCAGAGATCCCTACCAGCAAGCCTTCTTCCCTGGCCAACCGTCTGGCCATCGCGCCGGCTTCTTCATCTTTAATTATAACGATCTCATCAATGATCGCCCGGTCCAGGACCTTGGGTACAAAACCTGCGCCTATCCCCTGGATCTTATGAGGACCAGGTTTCCCTGCCGATAGTACCGGCGAGGAAGCTGGTTCGACCGCGATAACTTTTATCTGCTTGTTCTTCTGCTTGAGCACTTCGCCGACTCCGGACAAGGTCCCTCCGGTTCCCACCCCTGCCACAAAAATATCCACCTTGCCGTTGGTATCGGACCAGATCTCTTCTGCCGTAGTTCTTTTATGCACTTCTGGATTGGCAGCATTCTCGAACTGCTGCGGCATAAACGAATTAGGCGTTTCTTTATGTAAACTTTCTGCTTTACGGATCGCCCCGGGCATCCCTTCGGCTCCAGGCGTCAGGACTAACTCTGCACCAAGTACCTTTAACAGCTTACGCCTTTCCAGGCTCATGGTCTCCGGCATGGTAAGAATAAGCTTGTAGCCTTTCACGGCCGCGACATAAGCTAGCGCTATCCCGGTATTGCCGCTGGTCGGTTCGATGATCACCGTATCCTTTTTCAACAAGCCCTTTGCCTCGGCGTCCTCGATCATGGCTTTACCTATCCTGTCCTTCACGCTGGACATAGGATTAAAATATTCCAGCTTGGCCAGGATATTCGCTTTAGTGCCGTCACTGACCTTATTGATCCTGACCAAAGGCGTATTGCCGATCAATTCTGTAACATCATTTGCGATCTTCATTGCCTTTCCTCCTTTCTCATTATTAGATATA
>JBAZXJ010000156.1:0-4488 GCA_041659865.1 Candidatus Margulisiibacteriota bacterium
CAGGGGGATTTAGGGGGCCTTCTTCACCCCGATCAAGGGAGCAAGCTGAAGCGCCCGTGAAGAAGGGGGTCCCTCGCAAGAGATTGCCACGTCGGATGCCTCCTCGCAATGACGGACGCTTATGATACAAACAAAAAGGGCGCGAAAACCGCGCCCTTCATTAAAATATTATTTCTTCCTGGCAAACCAACCAACCAGCTAACCAGCCGACTATCCAACTAATTACCCGTTCTTCGTCAGCTTAAACTTCCCGGTCTTCTTCTTCGCACCCTGTTTTGCCATGGTGTTCTTTTTTATATCCAGCAGCTTCTCGTCACTGCGCTTCATAAAAAATCCCAGCTTGTCCTCAAGGGAAGAAAGCATCGGCGCCGGTTTAAATCTTGGATAATAATCTTCGGGGTTCTTGTCTTTTCTCGCCAGACGTTGTTGTTCTTTTTCTTCCGGTTTAAGCGGGGCGAAGGTCGGGTTGATCTGCTTGATCGAAAGATCGAGCTTGCCTCTTTTGTTAATGCCCAGGATCTTGACCTGCAGGACCTGGCCGATCTTTAAGAAATCGCCGACGTTCTTGACAAATGATGGGGAGATCTCGGAAATATGGACCAAGCCTTCTTTGCCGTCAGCCAATTTGACGAAAGCGCCGAAATTGGTAATTCCACATACAGTTCCTTCTACTATTTCCAAGCCTTCGCCTGGATTCGGAGCGGCCACGGCCTCTCCAGTTGTTGTTTCTTCAGCCATTAAATTTTGAACTACACCTTCCTTCTTCCTTACTGCTTATTGCTTACTTCTTCTCACTGCTGACTATTTTATAAACTACTTCACCTGATTTTACCATACCCAACTTTTGCCGGGCCAAATTCTCCAGATAAGTATCCGAGCGCATTATGCCAACTGTCCTGGTCAACCTTACGCTCTTTTTTTCTTCGGCCTTCAGCTGGAGGGCCATGGCCTTCTGCTCAGCCATTACCTGCCTGGTCCGGTTAATGGTCTGGCCGGCGATCACGATAATATATAAACTAAGGAACAGTAATAAGTAAGTCCAGAATTTAGAATATAGTCTTCTTCCTGAACTTGGCATACTGCTTATCCCAGATTATAGAAGGTCTGCTTGCCGCGAAATATCGCCGCGGTTCCCAGCTCTTCTTCGATGCGCAGCAGCTGATTGTACTTGGCGATACGGTCCGTACGCGAAGCGGAACCGGTCTTGATCTGGCCGGCGTTGGTCGCCACGGCCAGGTCAGCGATCGTACTGTCTTCGGATTCCCCGGAACGATGCGAGATCACAGCGGTATAACCGGCGCGCTTGGCCATTTCGATCGCGGCCAGGGTTTCGGTCACGGTACCGATCTGATTCACTTTGACCAGGATGGAATTGGCGATACCCTCTTTAATTCCTTTTTGCAGTCTCTGGGTATTGGTCACGAAAAGGTCGTCGCCGACCAGCTGGATCTTTTTACCCAGCTTTTTGGAGAGCAGGTCCCAGCCAGCCCAATCATCTTCTGACAAGCCGTCCTCGATCGAGATGATCGGATATTTATCGACCAGCTTGCTGTAAAAATCGACCATCTGGGCCGAGCTCAAGGTCTTGCCTTCGCCTTCCAGGTGATACTTTCCTTTTTTGTATAGTTCAGTTGCCGCTACATCCAGCGCCAGGAAAATATCCTTGCCTGGTTTGTAGCCAGCCAGAGTTATCGCTTCCAGGATAACCTTGATGGCCTCTTCGTTGGATTTCAGGCTTGGTGCAAAACCGCCTTCATCGCCGACAGCGGTATTTAAACCCTTGCTAGCCAATACCTTCTTTAAGGAGTGGAAAGTTTCCGCACCCATGCGCAAGGCTTCGGCAAAGCTCTTGGCGCCGGCGGGCATGACCATAAATTCCTGAATATCAACATTATTATCGGCATGCGCTCCGCCATTTAGAATATTCATCATCGGCACCGGCAGTTCGCGGGCATAGACCCCGCCGAGATATTGATAAAGAGGCAGGCCTAGTTCGGCGGCTACTGCTTTGGCGCAGGCTAGAGAAACACCTAATATCGCGTTAGCGCCCAGCTTGCTCTTGTTAGGAGTACCGTCCAGGGCGATCATTTCCTGATCGACTTCGATCTGCTTGCTGGCATCCATGCCGACAACGGCATCGGCCAGCGATTCGTTAACGTTCTTTACGGCCTTGAGCACGCCCTTGCCCAGATATCTTTTCTTATCGCCATCTCTTAACTCAACGGCCTCATGAGCACCCGTAGAAGCTCCGGACGGCACAATAGCCCGTCCGATCACTCCAGAATCAAGCACAACTTCGACCTCAACGGTCGGATTTCCTCTGGAATCTAATACTTCTCTACCTCTAATATCATCAATATAACTCATTTTGATCTCCTCTTCTTTTCTTAATGTTTTGCCGGCTAACTGGCAACTGGCAAACTGGCCAACTAATTTATCACGAGCCCTGCTCCGAAGCAAGCTTGGCTTTGCCCTCACGCCAGAGCCGGTCCATTTCCTCCAAAGGCATTTTTTGCAGGTCCTTGCCCTTGGCTGTGGTCTGTTCTTCAATATAATGGAAACGCTTCATGAACTTGTCGATGGAACCTCGCAGGGCTTCTTCCGCATCCAGGTTCAGCTTGCGGGAAATATTCACGATCGAGAACAGCAGGTCGCCGATCTCTTCGCTGATCTTTTCTTTGTCGTCCCCCTCGTATACTTCTTTTAATTCCTGCAGTTCCTCATAGACCTTTTCCCAGGCTCCGGCAATATTGTCCCAGTCAAAGCCGATCCGCGCGGCTCGCCGCTGGAGCTTGTCGGCACGATATAATGAAGGCAGGGCCTTGGGCACATTTTCCAGTACCGACCCGACTTCCTTCTTGGCTTTTTTCTCTTCGCCCTTGATCTTTTCCCAATGCCGCCAGACATCATCAACGGTATCGGCTCTGGCGTCGCTGAACACGTGCGGATGACGGTGGATCATTTTGTTGTTCGCGCTAGCCACAACATCGTCAAAATTAAAATGGCCTTCTTCCTGGGCCAGATTGGCATGAAAGACGACGTGCAATAAAATATCGCCGAGCTCCTCACAGAGTCCCTTGTAGTTCTTGTGATCGATCGCTTCTAGTGCTTCGTAAGTTTCTTCTACCAGGTAAGGCTTGAGCGTTTCATGGGTCTGCTCACGGTCCCAGGGACAGCCGTCTGGTGCGCGTAGTCTCGCGACTATACCCAGCAGTTTTTCGATCTTTTTGTTATCTTGCTTGTTGTTCACTACGGTAATTGTATCCCGGGCGAGGCGTTCCAGGTAGCTATCATTCCTGGGTCGATATCCTTATTATAGAAATATTCCAGCGCGCTGCTGACGCTGATCTGGGCTTCTGCTTTTTCCTTGGCCAGCCACTTTTCAAAAATATTCTCTTCCAGGATCTTGCGCAGATACATTTTCAACGCGTTCTTCTTGTTCTCGTTCATGATCAGGGCGGGCCCGGCCTTAAAAATAAAGAACTGCTCGCCCATTTCAATGATCTTGCTGATCTCACCTTTTTTCAGCCTGCTGACCGGCTTGCGCGCTTTTTCCGGGAGCATTTTCAGATCAATAAAGCCCAGGTCTCCGCCATTACCTCTGGTCTCTTCATCAACAGAAAAATCCTGCGCCAGCTTAATAAAGCTCTCGCCTTCCTTGATCTTTTTTATAATATATTGAGCCTCGGCCTTGTCGTCGACCACGATCTGCAGGACCTGCTTTTTGGCTTGCTCTTTGGCAAAGTCAGGATTTTTTGCCAGGTATCTCTCGACTTCCGCATCGCTGATCGCCAGGTTCTCGATCAGCTTCTTGGTAATTCCCTCTGTCAAGAGCTGGCCTTTAACATTATCCATGAGTTCGGGGAAGGAGATCCCTGCGTTGTTCAGGTCCGCCAGAAATTCCTGTTCATTGGGGTAACCCTTTTTCAGCCGGTCGATCTGCCGCAGGACATTTTCCGTCGTGATCCCCACGCCAAGCTTTTTACCGCCATTGGCCAGGAGATACTGATTGATGTATTCCTGGATCAGCGACCGTTTCGTTATCGAGACCAACGCTTGGCCTTCTGGAGATTCCGTATCGATGCTTTGCACGCGCTGCATTTTCTCGATCGTTTCCTTGAGGTTCTTTTCGAACTTGTTCAGGGGAATTATATTCTCGTTGATTATTATCGCGTAGTTGCTGGTCGTGCCGGCGCCAGCCGTTCCGTAAAATGTCAGGAAGAGCATCAAGAACAGTACAGTATATTTAACACTCCAGGGCATGCTGACAATATAGCAGAAAGGCCATTTTTTTTGTAGCAGGATCTTTAGGGCCGGGAAACGAACGGATCCCCCTTGATATAGAACCGCCAATCCTGCTGGTGTTCCTCCCGCAAACCAACGCGCGTCGCGATCACGACCTGCTCTTCTGCCAGCACCGGCCCGTCTAGCAGATACATGGCCGCACAAGGCGAGCACAGGTCGATCAAGTTCTGTTCTTTCGTTATT
>JBAZXJ010000157.1:0-4464 GCA_041659865.1 Candidatus Margulisiibacteriota bacterium
AGCGTAAACATGACCAGCTAAGTGTCTATAATCTACTTCCTGAGTTAAACAAAAACCAACTGCGCCATTATATGCATTCCTTGATCAATATGGGGTATCTGCTGATCACAGAAGGCGATTATCCGATCATTAAGTTAACGGACAGTTCGAAAGATGTTCTGGCCGGAAGCCAGCCGATCTTCTTTAAACGTATTCTTGCCCGTAAAGATAAACGGCTCAAGGCCATGAGCGCCGACTATGATGCAGTGTTGTTCGAACGCCTGCGCCAGGTCCGCAAAGACTACTCCCGCGAGGAACAGGTCCCGCCGTTCATGATCTTTGGGGATAAGACCTTGATCGAAATGTGCAGTTTTTTCCCAAAGGACATTGAAGCTCTACTCGCTATTAATGGTGTCGGTAAAGTTAAAGCCGGCAAATACGGCGAGGGTTTTATCGAAGTAATTAAACAACACTGCGTAACTAATAATATTTCCGCCCAGCCTGTGGACATTATAAAATATGCCAGCGAAAAACCTGAGCTCAGTGCCAAAACCCAAGATATTGCCGGCTATATTGATCAAGGACATAGCATTAGTGAAGCCAGTCTGAAGTTTGGCATCAAAGAGCTGACCATTGTCGACCATCTGCACAAATATTTGCAGGCCGGTAATAAGTTCAACAGCGCCAGCCTGGAACCGTTGATCAAGATATCAGCGGCTGAACGGCAAGAGGCGGTATCTGCTTTTGAGCAGTTGGGAATAGATCTACTCAAGCCGGTGTTTGACCGCCTGCAGGAACGTGTATCCTATGACCAGTTAAGGTTGATCCGGCTGGGGTTGCTGAATAGCTGTGCGGATTGAAATTTCTCATACGAGCAAGCCTGCGCTGGCCTGCGGCCGGCTATTGATATATGCAAGGGTTCTCCCCCTGCACCCCGGGAATATTTCTTTAAGCCCCCTACCAGACTCAGCTTAGGTTTATGGTATAATTATCAAAAAAATATAATAAATATAGAAAGGATATCTGTGTGAATAAACAAACTATCAAGGACACTCTGGGCTGGGGCTTTTTACTCTGGTTCATCGGCTATATATTAGGGATCATCCTTTTCCCCTTCGTAGCTAACGCCACGCTCGGCTGGTTCATCATGCCTGTCGGCATCGTTGTAACTCTTTGGGTTTTATTTACAAAGATCAAGTCGGATAAGCTCCCTTACTATGCCCTTCTGGCTCTGACCTGGACCATTATCGCCATTGTCTTTGACTACTTTTTCCTGGTCAAGCTGTTCAAACCAGCGGACGGTTATTACAAGCTGGACGTTTATTTGTATTATATTTTGACCTTTGGACTGCCTCTCCTTACCGGTTCCTACAAGAGCATGACCGCCAAAAAATAGATCTGAAGAAGTGTTATAATGACCTAAGTAATAAGGAGCAAAACGATGAAGATCAACAAGACTTGGCTAGTTTCCATAAGTTTAGCGTTATTGGCGATATATTGCTTCGCCCAGGAGATCGACCGGGAAGCCTATATGAAACCTGGAACCCCGGAATACAAATCCCTGACCAAAAAGATCCTCGGCACGTGGAAGGTCTCTTCCCTGGTGGACAAATCAGACCAGGAAAAGATCCCTGATACTTTCCAAAAAGGCAAGGTCAGCTTCAGTCCGACCAACAACGAGGTAAGCTTCCAAATGACCCTGGCCGACAGCGTGATCTCGGCAAATTTAGAGAACTGGCGCAAGAACAAGCCGGAACTGGAAGTTACTGCTTACGACATTCTTTGCACTGCCAACTGGACCATGGTCTGGGATAACCCTGGCTCTTGGCATCAGGCGCCCAGAGTTTATCTGGTGCTTAAGGATCCCCAATACAACATAACGATCGCCGGCACAGGCAATGTGGAAGCGCTTACCGTAGAAGAGCTGTTAAAATATACGACTTTACGTGAAGGCGATCAGAACATGACCAACGCCGAGACCGACGCGTCTAACGGTGACTGGGGGAATCTGATGGGCGGGGTCATGGGCCAGCTCGTGGCCAAGACAGCAGCCAATAGTGTTTTTGGCAGTGCCGATTATTTGTATGTTTTGGATACTGCCGGGCCGTTGAACGAACCCAAGGTCAGCGGGAATGTGATGACCTGGTGGCATTTCTCTCTTAAAAAGAAATAATCTTCTTGCTGGTAGCCGCGGGCTTCAGCCCGGGTTGAAGGGGCTATCTTTCAATCCTGCCTGCTGGTTTTGATCTGCAACTATTACACAGGGTGATCCCAACGCGGGCTAAAGCCACGCGCCTACCAGTCCACCGCCCTTATATTGAGATTGTATTAAAATTAAACAAGCTTGCGGTCACTGACCTGTCGAAGTACCCAACCACCAAGACGTTTCGACAAGCTCAACGACCGCCGCTCCCCCCCCCCACTTCTCTTGACATTTCCCCTGAATACTGTACGTATATACGGTATGCGACTGCTACAAAGAATGGCCCGCTAGCCCCTGCAGGAGATTAGCCTATAGTAGTAGTCCAGTTAGGAGACTGGCATTCTGGTGTGAATACAAGTTCCTTGCCCCATTACACGATAAGAAAGACAGAAAGAAAGTCTATTGCTTTAAGGAGTGATAAATATGTACAAAAAAATAATTAGCGGTGTTAAGCATTCAATTTCTGCGCAAACTACAATAGGAATCGGCGAAACTGAAAAACTAAGCTTACGTGTTAGTACGGCAGTATTGGCACATGTGGTTTTCACAGACCCTGCTACTGGAGAGAGCTTTGCCGTTCTTGAACGGAAGGCTAAAGTAAATACTGGCAAGAACAAGAAGGATATCCAAGCACAACCACTAGGTGGGGGAAGCAGGCTCAAGTCGCCACAGATATTACTAAATAATATCGGGGAATTTAATTATGACAATAAGGACTCAAGAGATAATGGTGACTTTAGAGTGTATATTGCGCCAGCCAAATGGGCGCTGACCAAGAAATTCTGCCTAGACAATTTCCGTGAACAAAGCGGGATAATTGAAACAAGTGTTGAGCGTGAACTTGCCGAGGAATTCCTGGATGCATTAGGGGTCAAATATGATGAAAACGCCATAACCAGTGAACTTTTCACTAAATTAAGATCAGCCCTGGAAATTTCTGATACCGATCACAGCCCCCTATTCACCATAACGAACATAGGCACTGAAGTTGAATCAGAGTCTCCTTTTGCTACAACTGGTCCATTGCGATCAACCAAGCTTGGCATGGAAGGAATTTCTACTCAACGGGTCTATAATATTCAACATGTGGCGATAACTCATCCGAATTTAATTGCAAAGATAAAAACTGCTTCGAGTAAAACAAATGAAGACATATTAACTGAGGCCGAACGAAATGCCGCGAGATCAAGTAAAGGAGAAGGCAAGGCAACTTCTTTGCTTATTGTACCACAAGCTAAACTAGAAGAAACATATAAAAATACAGAGGGGCGAGCAGTAATCGATGGTCATGTCATAGCAGACAATGTACCGCCAACGATAAGATATAAACGCTGAAGAGAAAAGAGCATTGCCTTTTAAGCAGGTTGACAGTAAGGAGACCGGCAACTAGTTAAGCGATACCCCGAAGTTGAATTCCTTGCGGATCTCCCGCCAGGTCAGGACCAGGTTCCAGCAGTGCAAATTAAGTTTAAAGCTCAGATCGATATCGCGATAGGCTTTCTGCATTAAATTATAGCGCCATTGGGCGTAAACCGTATTCGGGCCTAAGTCCAGACCGAGGGTATATTTGATCTCGTCATCGATCACGGCTTCCTTGCTATCGTAGGCAAAAGCCGAACCGCCGGAATAAGCGAAGTTATGGTAATAGCTCCAGTCGGCGAACAAGAGGTCAAAGCGCTTGGCCAGGCTTAATTCCCCGTTGATCAGGTTCCAGGAATTGGTCAGCGTTGTTCTGTCCCAGTACCAGCGTCCGTCGTAACCGGTCTTTAAACCAAGTCCGATATCCCAGAAAAAATTCTTTTGCCAGCTGTACTGGACCGCGACCTGGGTCCGGATACGGTTGATACTATTGCGCCAGTCAGTAAGGTTCTCTTCCAGAATGTTGCCCAGCCGGAAAGTTATTTCATGATCCACATCAGGGATCAGCGAACGCTGTTTGGGTACTTGCAAGGTTATTTGCGGTAGAAAGCTCACTCTTTGCTGGTCGCGGTCCTCATCATATATTTCACCCGAGGAAAGATCGAACTGGGCCTCCAAAAATGGTTTGCTGCTAAATGGGACGAATTCAAAGAACTGTTCGATGATATTGGTCGGCTTTTCTTCGTTGGAGGGGGACGTGAGCAAGAATCTATGGGTAATGCCCCCTTCCAGTCCTTCACGAGTATGCAGTTTCAGCCGTACGTTGCCAAAGGAAGTCCGGGAATAACGCCAGTCATAGCGGTAACCGAAAAGCCAGCCGGTCTTTTCGTACCAGTCGACCAGCGCTGTGCCGGAATTCTGTT
>JBAZXJ010000158.1:0-4425 GCA_041659865.1 Candidatus Margulisiibacteriota bacterium
AAGGTATATGGAAAAACGCAATAAACAGGAAGGTGTTCTGCTGGACCTGGAGCCTGGTGAATCAGTCGAAGTTTTTAAGCAATTGCTCAAGCCAGGAAATACCGCCAGCGGGTTATGTGAATTGCAGACCTTGACCGGCAAGGTTATCTGTACATTGCTGGCCGGCAACAAGGATCTGGGTGGGGAGAGCAACTTTTTCATGCACAAGCGCCTGCCAAATATGTTCAGAGGGGGTGTTTTTAAGACCACTATGGTGGAAGATACCGTTTCTTTTAATACCAGCCAGAGCGAAAAACTGTTCCGGCTCGGCGGCAATCCGAAGGTCATTGACGAAGTCTCAGGGGATTTTCTTAAGGGAAATTATGGCTTGATGTACAAAATAACCGTTTATCTGGATAACAGGCAGAACAAGAAAAGCAGGTTGTTGGACCTGGTGATGATCCCGGCTGGTGGGATGGTCCGTGGCAATATGCAAATTAATGATATGCTTTATGAAACAAAATTGCTACAATCAAAGAAGGATGAAGGTTTGATCAAAAGGATCGAGCTTTTTCCCAACGAGTTCCGCCGGATGACCATCGAGACCATGCCCCAGCCGGGCTCTTATTATCCGGTCAATCTGTTAATAAGGGAAGTGAACAAATGACCATAGATATAGCAAAAACAATAATCACCAAAGGCGTCTTGATCATACTGTTCTGTTCAGCTCCGGCCGTAGGTTGCGGTTTGCTGATCGGTTTCATGATATCTCTGTTCCAGGCTGTTACCCAGATCCAAGAACAAACGTTGACTTTCGTGCCTAAAATGATCACGGTCCTTTTGGTCGTAGCGGTAACCTTTCCCTGGATGGGCTCGATGCTCTTAAGCTTTACTCAGGACCTTTGGCTGGGCCTGCCGGCTTTAAGCAGATGATCTTAAGTGCCAGCCAGATCGTCGTCTTCTTGCTGATCTTTACCAGGATCGCGGGGCTTTTAGGGCAGGCCGCTTTCTTTAGCTACAAAAGTATCCCCAATCTGGCCAGAATTACGATCTGCTTTTTTGTTACATTGGTACTTTGGTCCACTGTCCCTGTACCCAAAGCGCTACCGCTAGAGGGCCTGGCGCTGGTCCTGGCCATGGGGCAGGAGTATCTGCTGGGCAGGTTGATGGGTTTTGTCAGTTTTGTTATTGTCCAGTCGATCGTCTCCGCTGGTGACATGATGGGGATGACCATGGGGCTTTCGGCCGCCAATCAATTCGACCCCAATTTGGGACTGCAGGTAAATATCCTGGGCCAGCTATTTGACCGGACCGCTCTGATGTTCTTTCTGGTCATCGACGGGCATATCATGATCCTGACCGCCTTACAACGAAGTTTTATGGTCATTCCGATCTTTACGCCAGTAAATTTCATAGCCTCCATGCCGCATATCATCGATCTGGGCGTGAATATGTGGGAGCTGGCCGTGCGCCTTTCTGCGCCGGTCACATTAACTATCTTGCTGATGAACTTCGCCTTAGGTACCATCTCGCGAGTTGCGCCCCAGGTCAACGTCTTCCAGTTAGGTTTTCAGGTAATGCCGATGCTTGGTCTGATAACTGTCTATCTGATGGTCCCCTTATTGGTCGGTAATGTGGTCGTGATCATGGGGACTATCATGGAGAAGGGCCTCGTGCTTTTGCAGTATTTACGAATGTGACGAGGATCCGTCATTGCGAGGAGGCATCCGACGTGGCAATCTCCTTTAACGAGATTGCTTCGTCGAAGACTCCTCGCAATGACGGGGTGGTATTCTTGTATTCCTGTGTTCTGAATTCTGTATTCTGTATTCTGGCTACAAGGCAGGTGACCAATGGCTGACGATGATTCCGGTGATAAGACCGAGGAGCCCACGCCCCATAAGCTTGCTGAATCAAGAAAAAAGGGGCAGATCGCTAAAAGCAAGGAAATAACTTCCGCCTTGCTATATATAGCGTCCTATATGGCCCTGCGCAGTTTTGGCGAGCAGATCTGGTTCAATCTGGTACATTTTAGCAACTTTATTTTCCGCCAGATCCCTAATGTGGATAATATTCAAGGGCTGGCCGTTCAGGAAATATTTCTGCAAGCCTTGATCGTCTTTTTAGTCTCGGTCGGGCCGCTATTCGGGGTGGTCTTTATTCTAGCCATACTTATTGAGTTCTTTCAGACCGGCGGACTGGTCGCCGGCGAAGCTCTGACCCCCAAGCTCGAAAAGATCAATCCTATGGAAGGCTTTAAGCGCATGTTCGGCATGAAGGGTTTTGTCATGCTGATCATTAACCTGGTCAAGATCGGCATAGTTGTCTGGATCACAGGCAGTGTTTTGATCGATCTCTATCCGGTAATTATCACGACCATGAATAATAATCTCTGGCTGACCATGATGTTCACCGGCGACTCGATCTACAAGATAGCCATGCGTATCAGTATGTTCTATGTCTTTGTAGCAGCCTTTGATTTCTTCTATCAGCGCTTTGAATTCCTGAAGGGAATGAAGATGTCAAAAAAGGAGATCAAGGAGGAGTACAAGCGCCTGGAGGGTGATCCCCAGGTCAAGAGACGCATGCGCCAGATGCAGCAGGATATGTCCCGCTCCAGGATGATGGGCAACGTGCCCAAGTCCGATGTGGTCGTGACCAACCCGACCCATTATGCTGTTGCCATAAAATACGACACGAAGAATATGCGGGCACCGGTCGTCCTGGCCAAAGGCCAGCTTTTGCATGCGCAAAAGATCAGGGAGATCGCCGAAGCCAATTACATCCCGATCGTCGAGAACGCTTCGTTAGCCCGGGGCCTTTTCAAGGTAACGGAGGTGGGGCAGGAGATCCCTTACGAATTATACAAAGCTGTGGCAGAAGTGCTGGCATTTGTGTATAATCTAAAGAAGAAGCAAAGAGGAAAATAAAGCATGGCTAGCGCCTTTATCCCAAAATTGAAATTGAAGGAACTTTTTGCCTTCAGTGACGTTATTGTCGCTATCATCATGGTCGTCATTGTCGGACTGATGATCATTCCGCTTCCGTTCTGGCTATTGGACCTCCTGTTGGCGATCAACCTGGCTGTTTCCTTCATCGTTCTAATGATCGCCATCTATTTGAGCAAACCGCTGGAGTTCGCTACGTTCCCGTCATTGCTTCTGGTCCTGACCTTGTTCAGATTATCTTTGAACATAGCCACTACCCGCCTGATCCTGGCCCATGGCGCCGACTTTGACGGGAAGATCGTCAAGACCTTTGCCGAATTCGTGACCGCTGGTAATTACGTTGTCGGTGCGGTGGTCTTCTTGATCATAACTATCGTCCAGTTCGTCGTGATCACCAAGGGTTCAGAAAGGGTCGCCGAAGTAGCCGCACGTTTTACCTTGGATGCTATGCCTGGCAAGCAGATGAGTATCGACGCCGATCTTAATGCCGGCTTGATCGATGCCCCTGCCGCTAAGATCAGAAGGACTAACCTGGAACGAGAATCGACCTTTTTCGGCTCCATGGATGGTGCCAATAAATTCGTCCGCGGAGATTCTATAGCGGGCATCATCATCGTTTTTGTCAATATTATCGGCGGTTTGATCATTGGCCGCTTGCAGATGGGCTATGAACTGATGGACTGTCTGGATATCTACGGCAAGCTGACCATCGGCGACGGCCTGGTCAGCCAGGTTCCCGCTTTGCTGATCTCGATAGCCGCCGGTCTGGTCATTACCAAATCTTCCAGTGAATTCAGTCTTGGTTCAGATGTATCGGCTCAGATCTTTGCCCAGCCAAGGGCCTTTGCTTTTACCGCGATAATTCTGACCCTGATAGCCTTTGTTCCTGGTATGCCACGCATGGAGATCCTAGCCCTGGCGATCGCCTTGGCTGCTTTTACCGTATTTATTTTGCGCAAACAGGCCGCGGCTGAAGCGGGAACGCCGCTGGAAGCCGGAGAAGCTGCTAAAGAAGCCATGAAAACCCCTGAAAATCTAATGGGTACATTGGCCCTGGATCCGATCACTCTAAAGACTGGACGTAATTTAGTCCCCTTGATCGATCCTTCTATAGAAGGGCCTTTGTTGGAGAGAATAACCCTGGTCCGTTATCATATCGGTCAGGAGTTAGGTTTTGTTATCCCTGGGGTCAGGGTCATGGACGATCTTAGTCTGGCGCCGAACCAATACGAGATCGATATCCGCGGGACAAAGATAGCCGTTGGTGAAGCCCTGGTCGGGCATGTCCTGGTCATGGCAGATCCTAAACAGCTGGAAGCGAGCGGTATTAACGGGCAGGAGATGATCGATTATGCTACGGGGATACCAGTGGTCTGGGTAAATGAAGAATACGGCCAAAGGTTGCGGGAGCTGAATCTGTCAGCCCAGTCGCCGATGGATGCTATTGCCAACCATTTCATGGAAGTGATCAAACAGCATGCTGATGAGATCATAACCC
>JBAZXJ010000159.1:0-4410 GCA_041659865.1 Candidatus Margulisiibacteriota bacterium
TGCTGTATACCGAGCCGGCTTAACTGAGCCTGAAGACTATTAGCGGTTTCCTGATCCGCCGCAGGCATAGGTATGACAGTGGTAGCTTTTGGCTTAACTGCCGGCGTGAGCGCAGATACTCCTTTTGTTGGTGGTATGTTTGGATTGCCTACTGCGTTGATCCCCATGGTGCTATCTCTCTTTCTCCCCGACCCTTAATTCTATCACGCCCGTACAGAGCCTGATCTATAAAACAAATTCCAGGGCATAGTATGCCCTCTCACTTATCTTTTCGTATCTGTCCTCTTTTTGTTGCATTTCCGTTTTGACCCGCCTCTATTACATATATGCCCGCTTTGCGCACAAGGTATACCTCGGGCTTTTTTGAGCCCAAAGGCACAACATTCCTACACTAGTTATCGTGAATTAAGGGGGGAGGACTTGCGGGAGGACATTTTTCCTTGGTTTTTCTGCCTGCAAGGCCTGCAATACATAGGTTTATACATTTTTGGAGTGGCACTCCAGATCTGTATGCGGGGGAGTCTTCCTAAGAATTAAAAGCTGATCATTTTCTCAATAGCATTAAGACCAATCCAATGATCCTTGCTTTGTCTTTGGGATCGCTTTCAGCGACCAAGAGCGTCAGCGCGGTCAAGGCTTCTGGTGAAAGGTTCTTTATGTTCAATAACCCTGCTTTGCGCAAGAACCAGATAAAAGCAAAAGCGCCGTTCCGTTTATTGCCGTCAACGAAAGGATGGTCCTTTACTATGAAATACAGCAAATGCGCGGCTTTTTCTTCCAACGTAGGGTAAAGGTCTTTGCCGGCAAATGATTGGAACACATTGCCCACAATACCGATAACACTGCCCTTTTTTCTTTCCACGCCAAAAAGATTGTTGCCATTTTTCTGGGCAACCAGTTCTTGTTTCAAACTGGCCAACACGGTCTGCAGCTGTTCGGCTGTTATGTTTACTTGCTTTTTTACCGCCCCACTTGAGGGCAGAGCCTCCCTGTCATAAGCTTCCAGGGACAGCCAGGTACTGGCGAACAATTTGATCAATTCCAGAACATTGTCGCTATCCAATGACCCGCCAGCAGGCAAAAGCTTTTTCATATCTTCCACCGCTTGCAAGAAGGCCCCATAGTTCTTGGCTAAGCGTTTCTTATTGATCGTGTAGCCATTAACGATATGTTCGCGCAATGTTTTCGTCGCCCATTGGCGGAACTTTGTTCCGGTTCCTGAACTGATCCGATAGCCGACAGAAATAATGGCATCGAGATTGTATATTTCCACTGTACGGCTGACCTTGCGAGAAACTTCCCTTTGAACTTGTTCCATTTTGGAACAAGTTGCCGAACGCGTTAACTCGCCTTCCTGATAAATATTTTTAAGATGTTTTGTTATTGCCTGAGGATTAATTCCAAAAACAGACGCCATTTGCGCCTGTGTGGCCCAGATCGTTTCCTGTTTGATATCAGTCCGAAATTCTATTGAGCCGGACTTTGTTTGATATATAACGATCTCTGTATTTTTGTTTGTTTTCATAATACTTTCCTTTTGTATACTGCATTATACGCTCATTTGAAGTAGATCTCGAGGAATTCTTGCGGGGACGAGACTTGAACTCCCTTGCATAAAGTCTTGGGAAAGTGCTTCTTGTTTCCAGTTATTAAATGGTCTGTCTTACCGCTAAGAGCGGCTTCATAGAACATCTTGTCATCAGGATCAGGCATTGCGGTATTTACAGGACTGGGCATTACTTTTTCAGCCAGATCATGGATATGGTCCAGAATTATCTTTACTTTCTTCTTTTCCAGGCCGAACTTACTGCGCTGTAGGACATCTTCATATTCGGCAGAGATCCTGGCATCCAGGACCAGCTTGATCTTTTTATTTAAGACCAAGGACAGCACTTTAGCGCTGACGCCATAAGGCGACAAGATCGCTGAAACCAGGACATTAGTATTGATAACTATTTTCATTTAGTTTTGCGGGCTTTTCTGGCGGCTTTGATCTCTAGATCTATTTCTGCGGAAGATATCTTATCGGTACCAGTCCTGACAGAACTCCATTGGACATCCTCCAGTACCAGCAAGGCCCTGGCCTGGCGGTAGGCGGTTATAGTATCCAGCATATTCCCGGGATCTATCCGGGTAAGCAGACCGATCGGCTTGCCGTTAATAGTCACTACCAGCTCCGTTTCTTTTTCCAGATTTACCCAGATCTTTCCAGGATGTGTTCTGAATTCTCTTGAAGTTACAAAGCGCATGTATATACCCCTAACTAATTATTGTCCTTCATATATGCTACTTATTGTCACACGTTTTGTCAACGAAGCAGGCAGAAGTAATGAAGTAAAGAAGTAGAGAATAATGGAAGAATTATTGTATACAGGGTCGAGTGGCTAATTTAATCGCAGGAATTAATCAGGAGTGTTGTGCAACCCGGGCTAAAGCCCGCGGCTGCCGTTGACCGTGGTTGAGCTGGGTAAAGCTTTCCTGAAATGTCCGGCGACAACACGGATCCAAGCAAAAGCCCCTTCTGCACTGAAGGGGCTTCTTGTTTCAATAATTCAAAGATCAGGGGTGCGCTATTTTGTTACCAGGCGTTTCCCCATCTGCACGACTTGATCGATCAGGGCCAGCACCTCTTTGACCATTGGGGCACCTTTAACACTCTTGCCCATGTTCGCTATAATTCGATCCTGTTCTTTGCTCGTCAACGGCCTTAAGTTCAGCCTGGATTTTTCATCTTCAATGAATGTCATGATATATTCCTGCGGATACTTACTGTTATCCTGGGGTTGTTCCATAATTATGTTCCGCATGATTTTAACACGCTTCATGCTCTCGATAATTGCCTGTTCTTTCTCAATATCAATAAACTTTTTCAGACTGGCCACGCCGTCATTGGCAGGATCAACTTTTTTCTGCGTCGTATTAACCTGTTTTTTTGCAGTATTGTTATTATTTGCCATTGCGGCACCTGATATTTTAAGATCCATTCAATTATCTCCTTGTTATTGGAATAAAGGCAATATTTACTCAATAACCTCCTTGTTCATGGAAATGTTTACAATATTTGTTGCTCAATTATCTTATCGAGAAGGAGGATAGATTATTTCATTTTCAAAATTGGGGATCAAGGGGCCTGCTTATTCGGTCACTTCGGCTCCGCTCAGTGACCGTGCTCCTCTACTGGAAATTCCCACAAAAGCTCCGTCTGTGGATAGGGCATAGCCCGTGCTGCCGGATGGCGGCAATATGAATAGGGGTACCATAGCCTTTGTGTTTAGCGAATTCGTATTTAGGATACTTCTCGTGCATCTCCAGCATCAGCCGATCCCGGGTCACTTTGGCAATGATCGAAGCCGCGCTGATCGCTTCCTCGGTATCATCACCGTTCACGATCGCGGTCTGCGGCAGATGGTGGTTTGGGATGGTCATATTGCCGTCGATGATGAGTCGGCTGGGCTGGACGGATATATTTGCCACGGCCTCGCGCATCGCTTGAAAAGTCGCCTGCAGGATATTTATCTCGTCGATGACTTGTTCAGAAATTATGCCTACACCGTATTGAGCTTGTTCACAGATCTGGGCGAAGAGTACTTCTCTTCGTTTTGGGGATAATTTTTTGGAGTCTTTAATGCCTTTGATGCCGTGTCCCTGAGGCAGGATCACTGCGGCGGCGACGACCGGACCGGCTAAAGGCCCGCGGCCTGCTTCGTCGATGCCGGCGATAAGTTCGATGGAAGTCATTTTTTCTGCTTTCAAAAAGAATACAGAATTCAGAATTCAGTCAGAGCACCAGATATACAAGAAAAGCCTCCGTCATTGCGAGGAGGCAGCCGACGAAGCAATCTCGACGAGTCATAACCTTCCGAGAGATTGCCACGTCGCCCCGATGCGGGACTCCTCGCAATGACGGGAGTTGATCCTGCTTCATGCCAAAGTCTATATTGACCATTGCCTTGTGAAATTGATTATTTAAACTTCCGCGCGGCCAAAATCGCATTATGCCCGCCGAAGCCGAACGAATTTGATATGGCAATCTCGACTTTCGCTTCCCGCGCCTTGTTCGGTACATAATCCAGGTCGCAGTCCGGATCAGGGAATTCGTAGTTCATCGTTGGGGGGATCAGGTCGTTCATGATCGCTTGTACGATAGCCACGAACTCGATACCGCCTGCGGCGCCGAGCAGATGGCCGGTCATCGATTTGGTCGAGCTGACCGCGACTTTGGTATCCGCACCGAAAACCCTCTTGATACCGGCGGTCTCATATTTATCGTTTAGAGCAGTCGATGTACCGTGTGCATTGATATAGGAGACATCGATCGGGTTAACTTTAGCATCCTTCAACGCAGCATTGATCGCTCTGGCCCCACCCTCGCCCTCAGGCGCAGGAGAAGTTATATGATAAGCATCACCG
>JBAZXJ010000160.1:0-4406 GCA_041659865.1 Candidatus Margulisiibacteriota bacterium
ATGCCTGCTTTGTCAGGATGATCAGCGCGACTTCCTGCTATTTTAAGCTGAAGCGCTATCTTTTTGACGTCTTTGTTGATCACGAATTCGTTCTCAAAAACACCATAGTAATTATTCACATTAGCCCAATTACATAAGGGGACGCTTAGTTCATCGTTATGGCCGATATCCTGCCCCTGTTTATCAAGCTGTACTATATCCAGGATGACCGTTTGCCAGTCAAAAGCCCCTTTTTCCAGCCCGGAAATGTCCAGGTCAGCACGAAACCTGACCACACCAGCCAGGGTGGGGATATCTTTCTGATCGACTTCGCCTAATTTAATAATGGTCCAGGCCTTGGCGTCTTTCTTGTTCTCGATCACCAGAGCGCCCTCTTGCTGGTAACACTTTGTGCCAGGTTCTTTTTGGACGACTTGCCAGTCCCTCAAAACAGTGAACCAGGGGAAATAATTCTTTTTTTGGAAGTAAGGGTCAGCCACAAAGCTCAAGCGGTTATTCTGACAGTACTGCTTGGCCAGAGCGACCTGTTCAGAACTGGTATAATATTGATCATCTGCCAATACGGCGGTAGCAAATCTGGTCGGAACGGCAAATTCCTGGTTAAGGATGCCCAATTCTTTTTCAGATAGCAGCTTGCACCATTCATCCCTCTCTCCTTTTAACAGGGCAACAGGTTTTTTTGCTCCAATGTATATCTTGGGCAGAACGACCCGCCCGGAAGCCCCGGGAAATTTCTCAGTACTGCTTACCTCATACGCGCCAGGTGTATCGTGCTGCCAATCGGTCAACAAGCCCTTTTGCAGATCGCTAAAATTAACTTCCGTATCGTCGCCGATCAAAAAAGCCGGATCGCCTGATTCAGCAAGCGCATAGAAAACACTGCCGGAAACGGCACCTGGCAGACCAAGCTCGCCAGAGATAACGCCATCGCTGGTCTTGAAAGTATAATATCTTCTGGCGATAGAACCCTTGTTCGGGGCATCCTGCCACCAGATAGAATAGGTCTTTTTGTTCTTGACCACAAAAAAGTTCGGCGCACAGCGAACTGTCTTGTCCCCCTGGATCTCAGTAAAGAAATACATTGTTTTGCCAAGATACCTGGCAATGTTCAGGCTTTTTTTCAGTCGGAGAATAGCGTTCCATTTGCCCTGATCCTTGGGGGCCTTGAGCAGTCCTGGTCTTTTGGCTTCAGCAAGACCGCCGATGGTAAGATCCCAAAGGTCAGCAGAGGCCAGGTTTTTTTCGTTAACGGGCCCAGGGGTAAGGACTTTAGCGTAGCTTAGGGATAAGGACAGGAGAAAGAACATGATCAGAAAGGCAGTCTGGCAGGATGTTTTTCTGTTGGGCACTATTTGTCCTTATATATGTAAGAGTTTTACCCAGAGATAATAAACAATCTGTTTTCATTGCGCAATATGGCAATATATATGAAGATAGGATGCAGGAAGCAAAGGAATAAAAGAAGTATAGAACCCCGTCATTGCGAGGAGGCATCCGACGTGGCAATCTCGTTAAAAGAGATTGCTTCGTCGAAGACTCCTCGCAATGACGGAGCGTGTCCTTCTGCACAAGTCCCCCGTTATTGTTAAAATCCCGCAAATTGTCTAAGATGTGCACAGCTTTTGCAAAGGAGTGCTTACATGGAGCCTAAAGAACTCGAAGCTCGTTTTATGTCGCTGGTCTATACTTTTCATCAGGCTGCAATGTTCGCCCTGGGGAAAATGGCTAATCCGGTGACCGGCAAGGTCGAGGTAGACCTTCAGCAGGCTCAAAACAGTATCGATCTGCTGGATATGGTCCTGGCCAAGACCAAGGGGAACTTAAATGATCAGGAAGAACGTTTTCTCCGGAATGCCTTGCAAGAATTAAGGCTTAACTATGTTTACGAGGCCGATGAGGCCAAGAAGAAAGGGACAGATAATGCAGGAACAGGGCAAAGTTCTCAAGGTTGAAGGGAACCTGGCTTTTATTGAGCTGGAAAAGCGGGCCGCGTGCGGGTATTGTCATGCTTGTGATATCAACCCGGATAAAAATATCCTGAAGATAATCAACGACCCCAAGGCCAGTGCCGGGAAAAAGGTCATCGTGGCTATTCCCGACAGCAACTTCCTGCTGATCGGCACCCTGGTCTATATCATCCCCTTGTTCATATTCATTCTGGCCTATTTGCTTGGCGATGGGATCGCCCGGAAGTTTTTGGCTTATTCTGATCAATATATCTTGGCAGGGCTGGCCGTGGCCGCATTAGCGCTGACGATCTATTATTTACTGCTTAGATACTTTGACAAGGTTTATCGAAATAATTTACAGCACAAACCCAAGATCGTTAAGATCTTGTGATAAAGTAGACCCGTGCCCAACAAGAACCGCCTGAATTTATTCTACGTTTTTGTTTTTGTGCTCTTTGCATTACTTTTTCTGCGCTTGTTCTATCTCAAGGTCGTACGCTTTGAGCACTATACCCTTAAGTCAGCCAAGATCAGGGCACGGATCATTCCGAACATCGCGCCGCGCGGCCAGATCTACGATCGCAACATGCAGGTCTTAGCCTCCAGCAAACCGGTCTTCTCCGCCTACATCCTGCCGGTCAAGCTGGAAAATGCTTCAGTAGCCGCACGGGTCATCGGCAATATCCTGCATGAAGATGACAAGATCATTTATCAAAAGATCATCCGGCAAGAAGACAAGAGCTTTGAGCCCTTGCTGATCAAGGATTATATTGACTTCAACACCATCTCCCTGATCGAAGAACAGGAACACAAGCTCCCTGGGTTTGTGGTCGGGGCCAGAAATATCCGTTCTTATCACCACAACGAGACAGCTTCTCATGTCCTGGGCTATATCGGAGAGATCAATAAAACGACCCTTCGCCAGAAGGAAGCGGAAGGCTATCGTCTGGGCGACATCATCGGTTTGTCAGGCATAGAAAAGCAATATGAGAATTATCTGCGCGGGGTTAACGGCGGTCAGCAGATCGAGGTCGATTCCGTCGGCCGCCCCGTAAAGATCCTGGGCAATATTGAACCGGTGCCCGGCAATAATCTGGTCCTGACCCTTGACCTTGGCATGCAAAAAGTCGCCGAAGCCTCCCTGGGGGACAAAAAAGGCGGCATCGTGGTCATGAAGCCCAAAACCGGAGAGGTCCTTGTCCTGGCCAGTCATCCGGCCTTCGATCCGGAGATCTTCACGGAACCGATCAGCTCGGAGCAATGGGCGGAGTTGCACACGGGAAGAAATCCTTTGCATAACCGGGCCTTGACCGCTTATCCGACCGGCTCAACTTTTAAGCTGATAACAGCGATCACGGCACTGGAGTATGATCTGGCAAAGCCTCTGGATCAATTCTTTTGTCCTGGCTACATGATGATCGGGGCCAGAAAGGCGGCCTGTTGGAAAACCCACGGGCGGATCAACTTCTTTGAAGGCATGGTCAATTCCTGCGACGTTGTTTTTTATAATTTGGGGCTTAAGAGCGGACCGGACCGGATCAATCGGGTTGGCTCTGTTTTTGGCTTGGGAGAAAGATCGAATATTGACTTGCCAGGGGAAGGGAAAGGCAGGCTGCCCAGCAGTAAATGGAAATTAGAAGCACTCCATGAACCCTGGTATCCAGGCGACTCCATGAACCTTGGCATAGGCCAGGGTTTTCTCCAGGCCACCCCCTTGCAAATGGCTGTCCTGCTTTCCGCTATAGCGAATAAAGGAGCGATCTACCAGCCTCATCTCTTAAAAGAGGTGCGCAGCCCTCAACATGAACTGCTGTATTCATTCAAACAAAAAGTAGTACGCAAGATCAACCTCAAAACTTCCACCTGGGATTATCTGTATCAGTCCCTGACCGCAGTTGTAGAGCGCGGGACCGGCGCAGTGGCCAAGATCAGCGGGCTGACCATTGCCGGCAAGACCGGGACGGCAGAGGATCCTCCTCGTCCGACCTGCCATGCCTGGTTCGTTTGTTTGGCCCCGGTAGAAAACCCGGAAATAGCGATGGCCATATTTTTGGAGAATGGCGGTCACGGCGGAACTACGGCAGCCCCGATCGCCAAAGATATCCTGAAGTATTTCTTAGAGAGCCAGACCAAGGCGGCATCAGCTAACCTTGTGCCCTCGGCCTCCGTTGAAGGGAGATAGTATATGTTGCGGATATTTAAGAGAATGGACCTTCCGCTGTTGCTGGCTATTTGCGCTTTGCTGTTCATGTCCGTTTTCATAATTCTTAGCGCGTCATCGATCAAGCTGGAAAATAAGGACCTGATGTTCCTCAACCTTTTCAAGCATTTATTCGCCTTTATCATTGGAACAACAATGTTCATTCTGCTGGTTCTCTTTGACTATAAACTTTTGTCAAAATTCTGGTGGGTCCTCTACGGCCTGGCCATCGCGCTGCTGGCATATATCTTATATTT
>JBAZXJ010000161.1:0-4400 GCA_041659865.1 Candidatus Margulisiibacteriota bacterium
AACCTCTTCTGTTCTGGAGCAGTATCGCCTGTTTTTTTTCAGCCAGGACTGTTTGCAGTGCACTGCGCAAGATATGACTTAACACGGTACGGTTGCCGGACTTCAGTTCTGCCTTAAGATCAACGATCTCGACCTTGGGCAAGGCCCGGTTATCGATACGTTCAGGCAGCCCGACGATCTGCCATTTCGGATCGTTCGTCGCCAGATAATAACTTTCCAGCGAAGGTGTGGCACTGCCCAGGATCACCCGTGCTCCGGTCAGCTCCGCCCTTTTTATAGCGGCCTCACGGGCGTGATAATGAGGATGGGAATCCTGTTTGAAAGATTGGTCATGCTCCTCGTCCAGCACGATCAGGCCAAGCGAGTTCACCGGAGCGAACAAGGCCGAGCGGGCGCCGATGACAACTTCTATTTCATTGTTCTGGATCTTCTGCCATTCCAGGGATCTTTGTTTTTTGCTCAAATGACTGTGGAGCACCGCTGTCTTAAAATGCAAAGAAAAGCGTTCTACGGTCTGCGGGGTCAGCGAGATCTCCGGCACTAAAATGATCGCTTGTTTGCCCTCGGCCACCACTTGCTTTACGGCCCGGATATAGACCTCTGTCTTGCCTGATCCGGTGATACCATGCAAAAGAGTGAACTGTTTACTGAATACTTTTTGCAGGGCTTCCTGCTGATAGGCCGTAAGGGTTAGCATTAGCCGGTAACCTGCTTAATTGCTTCAAAGGTCACGGCCACCAGCTTTTCCAATTGCTTGTTATTGACCACCAGCGGCGGCATCAAGACAATGACATCGCCCAGCGGTCTGATGATCACGCCCTGCTCGCGGGCGGCCAGAATAACTTTATGGCCGATACGCTCTTTTTCCTCATAGCTCTCTTGCGTGTTCTTGTTCCTGACCAGTTCGATCCCGACCATCAGCCCGCATTGGCGAACATCTCCAACGTGGTCTAAACCCTTGAACTTTTCCAGCTGTTTACTGAGCAAGAGTATCTTGGGCTTTAGCTTTTCAAGGATATTTTTTTCCGAGAATAATTCCAGATTAGCCAGCGCCGCTGAACAAGCCAGCTGATTTCCGGTATAGGTATGGCCGTGATAAAAAGTTTTGTGTTCTTCCGGCTTACCTAAAAAGGCCTTGAATATCTTCTCGGAGGTCATGGTCACTGCCAAGGGTAAATAACCGCCGGTGATCCCTTTGGCCAAGGCCATCAGGTCTGGCTCCACGTTCTCCTGCTGGCAGGCGAACATCGCCCCTGTCCGGCCAAAGCCAGTGGCCACTTCATCTAAAACCAGCAGCACATTATATTTCGTACATAAGCGCCGAACCTCGGACAGATAGCCTTTGGGATGCACTATCATACCGGCGGCACCCTGGACCAGCGGTTCCATGACCACGGCGGCGAGCTGCCCTGCTTTATGATTTAGCACGTCTTCCAGCTTATCTAAACAAGCTGTCTTGCAGTCAGGCTGTTTTAGTTTTAACGGACAACGATAACAAAACGGCGAGGGTACCTTGAGCGTATCGAACAATAGCGGCTTGAATATCTCATGGAAAAGAGCCATACCGCCAAGGCTGACCGAGCCTATGGTATCACCATGATAGGCTTCAGTTATGGTCACAAAGGTCCGCTTGTCCTTATGTTTTCTGTTATCCACCTGCTGCCAATATTGGTAGGCCATTTTCAGGGCAACTTCCATCGCGGTCGAACCGTTGTCGGAATAAAAAACTTTTTGCAGGTTCGGCGGAGTGATCTCGACCAGCTTTTTAGCCAGTTCGATCGCCGGTTCATTGCTTAGCCCTAGCATCGTGGAATGGGCGATCTTGACTAACTGGCGCTTGATAGCCTGATCGATAGGCTTGCTGCGGTGGCCGTGGACATTGGTCCAAAGCGAGGAAACGCCATCCAGGTATTCCTTGCCATGGATGTCCTTGAGCATAACACCGTTGCCGGAAGCTATGACCAGAGGCGTTCCCTCCTGCCAGTCTTTCATCTGGGTAAAGGGATGCCAGATATATTTAAGATCGTCCTGTTCCATTTGATGCATTGGTCAATTCTAAGCCCAGATTGCCAGCGCTGGCAATAATTTGTAAGCTGGGGGCTATGCACATTGTATTTTTACCTGGCTGGTCTTTCGGGCCCGGAGTGTTTTCCGAGCTGATAAATAACCTCAACAGGAACAGGCCTGAGCTGAAGATCATCAATGTTGATATTTATGCCATTAACCAATACCATCTGGACTCCCGCTTACGTGCTAACGATGCAACTGCGGGTCAGGACAACAGAGCAGAAGAACCATACTCCTTGGCCAAAACAGCCCGTCTTTTGGCCGCTGACCTTCGAGAACTCAACGATGAACTGATCATTATCGGCTGGTCACTGGGAGGAAGTATCGCCCTGGAGTTAAGCCAGGATCAGGAACTCAAAATCAGGCAGCTGGTGCTGGTAAGCAGTACAGCAAAGTTTATAAACGAGGGAGAGTATCTGTGCGGGATGTCGCCTGTAATAGCGCGGAGCTTGCGGCAGAGGGTTGTGAAGGATGCAAAGAGCGGGTTGGAGTATTTTTATGGGCTGGTGTTCTCTTCCGAAGGCCCCTTCTATAACGAGATTGCTTCGTCGATGACTCCTCGCAATGACGGGGTGGGTTCAGCAATTCCAAGCACTTCATTATTGCAGTCCCTCGACGCACTCTACCAAGCAGACTATCGTTCGGTGCTCCCAACTACCTCCGTCCCCACCACTATTATCCACGGCGCCGATGACAGCATCTGCCCTCTGGCCGCAGCCGAGTATTTGCATCAAAACCTGCCTTCCTCTAAACTAGCGGTCATAGAGCAAGGTGGACATATTCCCTTTGTGCTAAAGGCCGAAGCGTTCAGGAAAGTACTACTGGAAAACCTATGCTAGACAAGAACCGGATCAAAAATTCCTTTTCCCGCCAGGCGGCAAGCTATGAAAAGTCTTCCTTCCTGCAACAAGGCATAGCCAACCAGCTGGCCCTGCGCATCAGCGGACAGCCCCAGACTATCCTGGACATTGGCTGCGGTACCGGCTACCTGACCGGTCTGCTTTTGGATAAATACCCCAAGGCCAAGATCTCGGCCCTGGATATCGCCCCGGGCATGATCGAAATAGCCAAAGCAAAATACCCCGGCGTGGAATTTTCAGTGGCCGATGCCGAAGTCCTGCCCTATCCCGATCAAAGTTTTGACTGCGTGATCTCGAGTACAACTTATCAATGGCTGCCGGACCTGGAAAAAGCCTTGGCCGAGGTCCAAAGAGTCCTTTTGGGCGATGGTAATTTCGTCTTTTCTCTCTTCGGCGGCAAGACTCTGTACGAACTGCGTGAAGTATACAATGAAGCATTCCAGCAGCTTTACCCGGGAAAGGCAGTGCCTCTGCATCCCTTTATTTCCATGGTAGAGCTGTTCAAGGTACTTGAGTCAATGCAAATCATCACCCTTAAAAAGGAAATCATCACCCTGACCTATTTTGACATCAAGTCCCTGCTTCAACAGATAAAAGGCTGGGGAGCACAGAACGCTCATATAGAAAAGATCGATGGACTGGGAATGAGACCGCTTTTGGCCTTGACCGAGAAGCTCTATAAACAGAAACACGCGGTTCCGGCCGGCATTCAAGTCACCTGGGAAGTTTTCTATGGCAAAGCAAGGAAGAAGCAATGACCATTGTCCTGATCGGCTTGTTAACCGGGTTCTTAAGCGGGCTATTGGGTATCGGCGGCGGCTCGATCGCCGTACCAGCCATGATCTACTGGCTCAAGACCAGCCAGCATGTAGCGCAGGGCACGACCCTTCTGATCATCATTCCTACGGCCCTGGCCGGGGCCTATATCTACGGCAAGAATAACCAGCTGGATATTCAGCTAGCCGTGATCATCATGGTCGCGGCCGTGATCGGCGGGCTGATTGGCGCATCTTGTGCCCAGTTCATCCCGGATGCGACGCTGAAGAGGCTTTTTGGGGTGTTTATGATGGTGGTGGGGTTGCAGATGTTGTTTAGCAAGTAAGCGGTCACTTCGGCTCCGCTCAGTGACCGGGTTTTTGCCTATCACGGAGCAACCATAACCCGGTCGTTGAGCGGAGCCGAAACGACCGCTATCGCACTTCGAATTCCCCCAGCCCCTCCTCCACCGCCTCCTCCTTAACCTCCACGTTCTCCACCTCCGCTGACGACGGGCCGGTTTTGCACCATTTGACCAGCTTGTCCACGGCGTATTGGTCGCCCTGGAACACCGCTTCCACCTGACCGTTGTAGAGATTGCGCACCCAGCCCTTAATATCCAGGGACTCGGCATAGCGTTTGGTATATAGCCGAAACCCGACGCCATGGACGCGGCCGGAGATGAAGATGTGTTTTTGGATGTTCATATTTAAGAAG
>JBAZXJ010000162.1:0-4387 GCA_041659865.1 Candidatus Margulisiibacteriota bacterium
GTGCCATATTTATTGGAGAAGTTAAATGCATAAGAAATCCAAAGCTGCCTATCAAAAGGCCTTGCGGTACCTGCCAGGCGGAGTGAACAGTCCGGTGCGTTCGTTGCGCGCGGTCGATCATCACCCGGTGTTCATGCAAAAAGCCCGCGGCCCCTATATCTACGATCTTGATAATAATAAATATCTGGACCTCTGCCTTTCCTGGGGAGTGCATATCCTTGGGCACAATCATCCGGCGGTGATCAAGGCTGTGCGTGATGCCTTAAAGCAAGGCACTTCCTACGGGGCCGCCACCGAAAAAGAGACCGAACTGGCCGAGATGATCGTCAAAGCGGTGCCCTCAATAGAAAAGATACGTTTTGTCAGTTCAGGAACGGAAGCAACGATGAGCGCGCTTAAATTAGCCAGGGCTTATACCGGAAGAAAAACTATCTTGAAGTTTTCCGGCTGTTATCACGGCCATGCCGAGATCCCTGATGTTATTGAAGTGCCATATAATGATAGCAAGGCAGTGGCAGCTATCTTTGCCAAGAATAAGCACAAGATCGCCGCGGTCATCGTCGAGCCGGTAGCGGGGAATATGGGTGTGGTTCTGCCCGAACCAGGTTTTTTGAAATATTTACGCCGGGTCACTAAAGAGAACCGAACAGTCCTGATCTTTGATGAAGTGATCACGGGGTTCAGATTAGCTTATGGCGGTGCGCAGGAGTTATTCGGCATCAAACCGGATCTGACCTGTTTGGGCAAGATCATTGGTGGCGGCTTCCCCGTTGGAGCTTACGGTGGCCAAGCGGAGATCATGGACCTGCTGGCGCCCCTAGGGCCGGTCTATCAGGCGGGAACGCTTTCCGGAAATCCGGTGGCGATGAGCGCCGGGATCGCTGTATTGAAAATACTAAAAGGAAAAAACTTCTATCACAAATTAAATATACGAGCGGCGTGGACCATCAATGAATTGCGCAGGCATACCGGGAGGCGGAAAGTCGTGGTCAATGCCCTGGGGTCAATGTTCACGATATTCTTTACGGACAAGCCAGTGCACAACTACACTGATGCTCAAGCTTCTGATCCGAAGAGCTTCGCCGAGTTCTATAAGAAAATGTTAAGGGCCGGGATATATCTGTCCCCCGCCCAGCTGGAAGCGAATTTCATTCCCAGCGGGCGGAGCTAGTTTTTCCTTTAGTGTTTTGGCATCATCTTCATCGGCTGTTTTTCCGTGGCAGTATTCTTTAGATATTTGCCTGGATCTTTCTGGAACATTGGCTTACAGCCAGCGCAGCAAAAATAATAAGTTTTACCCTTGAAGACCGTTTTCTCATAAGCCGTTGCTGGAGTTATTTTCGTGCCTGCTACCGGACAGATCACAAATTGTTCCTTGGTTATCGACTTAGTTACGGGGTTGGGTTTTGCCACAGCCAGCGTTACAACGGAAAACACGCAGAGCAGAATGATGATATTAGTTCTCATATAATTTCACCCCTTTTCTGATCGGAAAATGTTTTTGCGGACTTTTTCCACAAATAATAGATCGCCGGATAGATAAGCAATTCCATCAGGAACGAGGACAAGATCCCGCCCATCAGCGGGGCCGCGATACGCTTGGTCATATCTGCGCCCAGCTCGAAACTTTGCGCCCAGAGGATCGGCAGAAGGCCGATGAACATAGCCCCGACTGTCATCATCTTGGGCCGGATGCGTTTGGCGGCGCCGTGCACGATGGCTTCTTTTAAGTCAGATATCGTGCGCAACAAGCCTTGCTTGCGTCTCTCGTCATAAGAAAGGTCCAGATAGAGAAGCATAAAAACCCCGGTCTCGGCATCCACGCCTAAAAGCGCGATGATACCGGCCCAGACCCCGATGCTCATCTGGTAATGCAGAGCGTACAGGATCCAGGCTACCCCGATCAGGGAAAAAGGCACCGCCAGCAAAATGATCAAAGTTTTTACCATGCTTCCAGTATTCATTAAGAGCAAAAAGAAAATGATCAGTAGGGTTATTGGCAGAACGATCTTCATCCTGGCCTTGGCTCGTTCCATAAATTCATATTGCCCGCTGAAGCTGATCGAATACCCTGGCGGTAAGCTCAAGTGTTCCTGCAGGACCTGCTTGGCTTCACTAACGTAGGTGCCAATATCCCGGCCCGCCACATCAATATAGACATAGCCGGCCAGACTGCCGTTCTCATCGCGGATCATCGCCGGGCCTTGGGACAGTGAAACGTTGGCGACCAAAGACAAGGGGATCTGCGCGCCGGAAGAGGTGCTCAGGTAGATCCTTTTCAGCGCTTCCGGATCATCGCGCAGTTCCCTGGGGTAGCGTACATTGATCGGAAAGCGTTCCCGTCCTTCGATGGTCTGGGAAATATTTTCTCCGCCGACCGCGGACATCAAAGTCATCTGCATATCCGCGATGTTTATCCCATAACGGGCCAGCGCTTCCCGGTCGGGATCGATGTTCACAAAATAACCGCCGGAGGTCCGTTCGGCGTAGATACTGCGCGTGCCTTTGAGCGGTTTGAGCAGTTCTTCGATACTGGTGCCGATCTCTTCTATCCTGGCCAGATCATCGCCGTAGATCTTTATCCCTACAGGCGTGCGCACGCCTGTGGTCAGCATATCGATCCGGCTCTTGATCGGCATGGTCCAGGCGTTGACCTGTCCGGGCAATTGCAAAGCCTGGTCCATTTCCGCGGTCAGCTCTTCCCAGGAGACACGGTCCGGCCAGATCATGCGTAAAGGAGCCTGTAAAAAGTTCGGCACTTTTTGAGAATACCAGCGGTCTTTATGCCGCCATTCGTTCTGGGGTTTTAACTGCACGACCGTTTCCATCATTGAATACGGCGCGGGATCGGTAGCGGTATCAGCTCTTCCGGCCTTGCCAAAGACCCTGGTTACTTCCGGGAAGGAACGCAAAATTTGGTCTTGAGCCCGGAGCAGCTGTTGTGAAGAGGCTACGGAGATCCCGGGAGGAGTTGTGGGCATATAGAGTATGGTGCCTTCGTTGAGCGGAGGCATGAATTCACTCCCCAGCTGCAAGAACAAGGGCATAGAAACAGCGAAGACCAGGATGGCAGCAGCGATCACCTTTCGCGGATGTTCCAAGACAAAGCGCACGACCGGTTCATACCAGCGGATCAGGGAACGGCTGATCGGATGATCTTCTTCGGGATAGATCTTGCCGGCCAGAGAACGCCAAGGCGAACCTTTGAGCGATCTGGTCTCAGGATGGATGAGCAAAAATATTAAAGCTGGGACCAGCGTGACCGCCAGGATGGCGGAGAACAGCATGGCAAAGTTCTTGGTAAAAGCCAGCGGAGTAAAGAGCCTGCCTTCCATGCCGGTAAGGGTAAAAATAGGAATGAAGGATACCGCTATGACCAGCAGGGCATAAAAAGACGGCGCGCCGACTTCTTGAACAGCGCTCAAAAGCAGGGTCTTAAAATCTCCCTGCTGTCCGTTCGCTGACCAGTGCGACATTTTTTTATGAGCATTTTCGATGACGACGATCGAGGCATCGACCATCGCGCCAATGGCGATAGCGATCCCGCCCAGGCTCATTACATTAGAGGTCAACTTCATGAAATACATTGGGATGAAGGCCAGGATCACAGCGATGGGCAAGGTGATGATCGGGATAAAAGCCGAAGGCAGGTGCAAAAGAAAGATAAAGATCAGCAGACTGACCACGAACATTTCCTGGAAGAGTTCCTTTTTTAAAGTATGGATCGCTTTTTTGATCAGGTCCGAACGGTCATAGGTTATGACCAGCTCCGTGCCCTTGGGCAAAGTAACTGAATGCAGTTTGGCTTTGACGCGGTCGATAACGTCCAGCGCGTTCTCTTTGTCGCGCATGATGACCACTCCGCCGACAACTTCTCCCTGGCCGTCCAGGTCGGCCAGCCCCCGGCGAATATCCGGGCCGAAAGCGACTTCTGCAACATCTTTAACTTTTATCGCATTGCCAGCGGTGTCGGTTTTTAGAACGATACTTTCCAGATCCGCCAGCGACTTAACATAGCCGTGGAGCGTGATCATATGTTCCCGGCCGGCGATATCGAGCAAACGCGCCCCGGTCTCCTGGTTGGACTTTTGTACTGCCATTACGACATCGTTAACGGAAAGTTGATGCGCCAGTAAGGCATCCGGTTTCAAGGTTATCTGGTACTGTTTGCCCATTCCGCCGATCGTTGCCACTTCCGCCACGCCTTTGACCGACTGCAGGGCGTATTTAAAATGCCAGTTCTGGAAAGCGGTCAGGTCGGCCAGAGAATTTTTTCCTGATCTGTCCACCAGCGCGTATTCCAAAACCCAGCCGACCCCGGTAGCATCCGGCCCTAAGTTTGGCTGAACATCTTTGGGTAACTGCCCGCTGACCTTGGCCAAATATT
>JBAZXJ010000163.1:0-4387 GCA_041659865.1 Candidatus Margulisiibacteriota bacterium
CAACTTATGGTTATTTAAGATTGCTAACCAATAATGGCGAGACCATGCGGCTGACCAATGCTGGCAATGTCGGGATAGGTGTTAACCCCAGTGCTAGGCTGGATGTCGCTGGTTCTCCGTTTGGCACAGGTACCTTGACCAAGAAGGGTCCGTTATATGAATACATTTTTTACATCAACGCCATGGATGGGCCAAGAACCGTAGACTTGTTCGAGATCAGTCAAGATACCGCTAACTGGGGATATGGCGGAGTAAAGATCGAGATCATGCAGAGCTATTATTACAATGAAGGATACAATCTTTCGTATATGTATTCGAGTTATAACACCTCTGGCATTAGGGCGCTGCTAGGCAATGGAGTGAACACCCCAACGCTCGGCGCCTGGACGACCATTTCCGGCACTATCCAAAAAGCCACGGTAAGCGTTGTGGTGCCGTACTACTTTGGCGGTGTGGTTAAGCTCGAGTTCTCGAACGGCTTGACCCCTGTGGGAAATTTAAGCGCCCCTTCTCAAATTAAATTTTTGATCTGATCTTGTAATATTAAAGAGGAGGTTTTATGAAAAAAGTATTATTAAGTATTCAGGTCCTGGTAATCCTGTCCGTTACAGCCCTTGCTGTCCCTAATCAATTAACCTACTCGGGAAGGTTATTGCAGAACGGCGCGTTGGTAAATTCTAATCTAACTATGACCTTCAAGATCTATAACGATGCCACATCTGGCCTGGCAGGGAATCTGCTCTGGTCAACCAGCAACATCGCGGTTCCTGTCAATCAAGGTATCTACAGTGTGACCCTGGATCAAGTATCGCCAAATGTTTTCGTGACGGACAATGCCTACCTTGAAGTGATCATTGATCCGGCAGGTACACCGGAGGTCCTTTCTCCCAGGACCAAGATCAACAGCGTAGGTTATGCCTTGCAGGCAGGGGGCTTGAGCATGGGTGGCTTTTTAGCGGTATCAGTTTCCTTGAACGGCTACGTCGGTGTCGGTACGACCGCGCCTGATAGGCCGCTAACGATCTTGGGGGCGAATTTGATCGCACGCATTAAAAGTTCAGCTGCTTCTGCCCTGATAGATTTTACGCCAAGCGGTCAGAAAGAATACCGCCTGGGGGCAGGTATCGTTAATGTAGGTGATTTTGGCGTAGTGCAACTTACGGACACTCTTTATCCCTTATATATCAAATCAGATGGCAATGTAGGTTTTGGAACAACTAATCCAGGAAGCAGGTTAACCGTACAGCAAACAACCGACCCCGTTATCGGTTGGGACGGACCCGATGCTCTTCGTGTTTATAATGCTGCCAGAACATCCTATGCCCAACTGCAAGTTAATAGTAAAGGGATCGAACTATCAGCCTCCGGCACTAGCGATCTTCCTGTGTTCATCAACACCAGAAGAGCGGCAAATCCTGCCTTGACGGTCTCCCAAAATGGCAATGTTGGCATCGGGGTCACGAATCCGACCTTCCCTCTTTCTGTTGTTGGCAATATTTCCTGCACTGGCCGTTTTGTAGTTGGCTCTGATAACGGTGATATTACCAATGGCCAAGGGACGGAGTACCTGCGCTGGACAAAAGTAAATGGCGGGGCAGACTCTCACATTTTCATTGCCACAAATTCTACTGAAAGAATGCGCATAACCCAGGGTGGTAACGTCGGCATCGGAACTACTGGCCCCAGTAACAAGTTGGTATTAAGCACCGTGACCAGCGAATCAGGCTCTGATGGTGGAGCCTCCTATCTAAACACTCTTGGCGGCTACCAGCTGCTGACCAACTCTGACCTGGGCTTGGTTATCAAAAGTCAAAGCAATCAATCATTTATCAATCTGGTTGGCGGGAACACCACAGATGGCACAATTATAGGCGGGCTGCATTTTTCCAACAAGGCAAATGCTGAAGACGGTCACCGCCAGGTCGCCGGCGTCTACGCTAAAACAACGACCGGTTACACACCGACAACGGCCAGAGGCGGGAGCTTGCACTTTTACACCAAACCTGACGGCTACGGCACTCCGCTGGCTCCGAATATGACGATCGATAATATTGGCCGGGTCGGCATTGGCACGACCGCTCCAGCAGCAAAACTGGATATCGCCGCGCCTTCCACCGGAACCTATGTGCCTATGCTAAAGGCTTTTGCTTATGACCAGGACAGCTATTTCGAGCTTAGTAACCAGAATGGCAATAACAGTCTTGATCTGAAGATGACCAGATCCAATGGCCTGACAAATTTATTTGTCAACGGTCATACTGGCGATTTTCAGATCGGGCCTTATGGCTACATGAAATCTTTTTCCCTGACCGCATCATCAGGAACTACCGAAACCTTCTATCTCCCAGCATTTTTTACCGGCCATTTATATATCCACGGCAGCGTGGCAGGAAGCGACTCCTTGATCCTGGCTATTGGTACTGACGGGAATGGGGATATCAGCGGGGGGTTCCAGAACGTGGTCGGAGCTAATAGCATGTCGGCGGTGCGCGTTCAATATTCGAGCACTCCTGGCTATAGCAGGCTCATTAACGTCCCCACAAACGGAGGCCTAAGGGTCTTCATGGTCGGCGCCCAATATTGATTTAGCTGCGTATTACTTGTAAGATTTGAAGTATAATATAAAAGCAGGAGGCTTAATATGATCAGCAAGAAAATGACCGAAGCGATAAATGACCAGATAGTAGCCGAGCTTTATTCCGCCTATTTGTATCTATCCATGGAGAGTTATGCCAAGTTCGTCGGCCTAAAAGGCACGGCAACCTGGTTCCGCGTTCAGGCCATGGAAGAGTTCACCCATGCAGATAAATTTTTTAAGTATGTGCTCGATCAAGGCGGTCGGGTGGTCCTCGGCGCTATCGCCAAGCCTGATTCCGACTTCAAATCTGCACTGGATGTCTTTGAACGAACGCTGGCCCACGAGAAGATAGTT
Source organism: Candidatus Margulisiibacteriota bacterium (assembly GCA_041659865.1). Lineage (GTDB taxonomy): Bacteria > Margulisbacteria > JBAZXJ01 > JBAZXJ01 > JBAZXJ01 > JBAZXJ01. Next base: position 2,933 of record JBAZXJ010000163.1, read on the forward strand.
ACTTCCCGCATCAATAAACTGGCTACTCTCGCCCAAAAAGAAAATGACCATGCTTCCAGCGCCATGCTGCAATGGTTCATCACCGAGCAGATCGAGGAAGAAGCAAACCCCTCGGAAATTATTCAGCAGCTAAAATTACTTGGCAAAGACGGCAGCGGCCTATTCATGATCGACCAGCAGTTAGCCGCGCGCGTCTTCGTCCCGCCGGCAACTGGAACGAATACCGCCCCGTAACAAAAACGCGTCTCCCCCGTCATTGCGAGGAGGCATGGCAATCTCTATAAGCAATCCCTGCCGAAATATCGTCTTGCGCTTAAGACCTCTCCCCTACCCCCTCTCCGCCTAGCCGATACGGCTGGCAGAGAGGGGAAGGCGTTCTTTTCATTTTAACACGACTTCAATATAGGGGTGGCGGTGGAGATGGCAGGCTGGACAAAGTTAAGTAATAAGAAACAAGTAACAGGTAACAAGTAAGAAATATTATCTTTTCCTTATTGATTATTACTTGTTACTTCCAATATTTATCAAATAAATATTGGTTGGGGCAGAGCCCTGCATTAAAATAGCCGGCCGCAGGCCAGAAGCAGCCTTCGTGAACTTCTACAACCTCTGACACCTCGCGCAAAAACTACTCGTCCTCCCCGCTACTTTTTTCTTGCTTAGTTTCGCGCCACAGCCAGAACAGGTCTCCTGCCCATAAACTTTCAGCAGGTTCTGGAAATTCCCTTTCGCGCCTTGTGAAGTGAGGTAATCTGACACGGACGTGCCTTTGTTCTTGATAGCCAAATTCAACACGTCCTTGATCGCTTTGGCTAATTTCACGGCATCCGCTTTGGCTACCGCGGCTTCCGGATGCAGTTTCAACAAGTAACAGATCTCATCCGCATAAATATTGCCAATACCAGCCAACAAGAATTGGTCCAGCAAAAAAGCTTTGATTTTCCGTTTGGGATTTTTACTGATCAACGCCCTTAGGTCACTAGCAGTGATATCCAGCGCATCTTTGCCGATCTTGATATAGTCCGCAAAATCTTTTTTTGCCGGCAGGAACTGCCAGCGACCGAACTTGCGGATATCGCGATACGTGAGCTGCTGCCCGTCAGCGAATTGCACGATCAAATGCACATGCTTGTCCGGCTTGTAGTTTTTGCCCACGAGCACAAGCTGTCCGGTCATACGCAGATGCACAATTATCTTGACCCCTTTAGCGGTCTGCATTTTGATGTACTTGCCATGACGCGAGATGCTGGCAATACTATCGCCTTTTAACGGATCACCCTTAAGCTCTTTTGGCATAACGGCGATCTGCGGGGTGATGATCTTCAGCACTTTGATCTGCTTGCCGATGATCCCCCGGCGCAAGCCTCTGACAATGGTTTCAACTTCTGGTAGTTCTGGCATGAAGGGATTATACAGGCCTTTTCTGTCTTATGGTAGGCGCGTGGCTTTAGCCCG
>JBAZXJ010000164.1:0-4385 GCA_041659865.1 Candidatus Margulisiibacteriota bacterium
TTCCGCTTCAGTTGATCTGTCCACGATCGAAGATATTGCCGTATGTTTAGGTCAGAAAACGGATCAGGACGGCAATAAGTTCCTTATGCGCCAGGAGAATATTGCTGAGATCAGGGACAACCTTCGGGAATCCGTACCCGCACTGTCAATTAACAAACGCGATCCCAAAATGGGGCCTTTGGAGGCGATGATCGTCAGCTGGGTCTGCCTGACCGGAGATGACGGGACCTTGCCGACCGGTTCGGTCAAGGCAGAAAGTGCTTTTGCCCAGGGCAAAATATCGTCCCCGCCGGGAAATGGCAAACTTGCGACAAAGTTTTGGGATTTTCTGCTTTTTGCTTATGCCGTCGGCGTGAACAACAACGGCAAAAATGGTAAGTGTGGCGGTAGTGGCGGGGTTTCCGCGCCTCCGCCGGTCATAAACAAGTATTATTATAACGAGGATGATCTGATCAGGGTCGCTGATTATCTTGTCCCGGCGATACAGGTCGTTGATTCCGGAATGCGTAACGGAACGTATATGGCTCATCTGCCGACGAATCCCGGCAGTTATTCGGCAAAATTGGATATTAGCAAGTTGGCAGACCTCCAGGTGCCTTGGGCTGATCTGCAAAATGTATTACGCAAAGGAGATCTGATCTTTATGAAAGGCGAGCCTGGCCTAATAGATGTGCCGCAAAAAATAATTGCCGATTTTTCTCATTGGACACATGTTGCCCTGGTATATAATGCCAGAAGCAGCGACCGAACGGTTTTTGAATCAATGCTGGAAAATGGCACAGGGATCTATTCTCGTGCTAAGGGCTGGAAAGGCAAGCAAATACAGCTCGCTATTACCAGAATTCAAGACTTGTCAGAATCTCAGATCGGCTCCAGAGTTGAATCCTCTTTATCTGCCTATAACAAAAAACCATACCTCCCCCAAAATGTCGAAGCGCCAAGCGCCAAACCTTCCTTGGTCGATATTTTGGCCAACTACTTTAAAAAGTGGTGTGACAAAGATGACCTTTCTTCAATGTATTGTTCCAAGCTGGTTTGGTGGACCTTCTATCCGGCGATCAACCTTGATTCCAATAGTACCCGGCTTCCAGCCAAATACTATGCTCTCAATACGGCTGTCATTCAGGAAAAAGACAAGACCGACAGAGGCGTATGGGTAGACAATGCCTGGATCGGAGTATCCCCAGATGACATCTACCTCTCAAAGCATTTATACTCTAATGATATCTATTATAAGTCTTCTATCTAGGAGTATAAAATGATCAAAATAATTGCCTGGATTCTATTGATCTGCGCAGTGCAGCTGGAAGCTAACGCTTCCAGCTGCATTCATGCTACGCAATACGAGACCCCAAAAACACGACATGAGCTGGATATCGTGAAGCTCGATACCGATCAGGACAAGATAGTGAAATATATCAAAGGAAACCCTGATCACAACAATATTTCCATTGATCAGAACGGTAACTTCTATTTATCCATCTATCAGGCCGGTAACGCTGCCGGGAAGAAAATAGAGTTCAAAAGAGGCCGATTCCCCTATCTCACGAGAACTGTTGCTTTGAAAGGGAATTTGCCAACAGACATTATCCTGACTAGGGACAAGCTGTTGGTTTTGCTGCGAAGTGTTGAAAGAGGTACAAACGATGTGACAGGTTTTGCCGTCTATGACAGAAAAAGCCTGAAATATCTTAAAGATATAAATTTTTACAGGGATTTTTATGGTTATGAATGGGCCTTAAGCCCTGACCAGAAACGATTGTATTTCTTTTCTGCCGACGAGAGATTACTGCTCAAAGAACAATTCTATCACGGGGCTGATTTCTTTCTGAAGGATGATTTTGCGCAGGAAGCCGACATCAGTCTCTTGTATGACAAGATACTAAAGGATTATCCCTCCCTTGATCTTAAAGAGAAGAACCCATCCCTGGCCAGAAAATTAGACCTGTGTAACGGGGTCGTCAATGAAGTACATGCTTTTTATGAAATGATCAAAAGTAAGAGGCAGGATATTGTTCTTAGTCAGGAATTGCAGAAATTGCTTAGCGCTACGGAACAAGATAGAAAAGTTAAGTATCCTTATCTGCCGGCGAAACAGCATTTTCGCATGAGACATTGCAACCGGCTGTTATTGGAAGCATTGTACCCCGAGCTCTGTCCGAAAAGCTCCGCGCATAATTTTATTGCCAGCAATTATGCCTATTCTGATACGGAGGAGTTTGTTAAAGTGGCAGATACCTCATTGTACGAAATAGATCTTGATTCAATGAATATCATCACAAAAAAATGCTTTAATAGTCCATACCTCGGCGGCGGGCAAGTGAAATTCATTGAAGGGAAGCTCTACCTGGCCTATTCCAGCAAGGTTGAACAAAGACAAGGCGATACTTTCCCCAAGAATGTAACGGACAATCTTACCCTGCAAGTCTTTGACTGGCAGAACGATACTTACCTCAAGCCGATATATCTGGGCCATCGCCCCTGGTTATTGCATCATGATCAAGCTGGCAAACGGTTGTATGTAATATCTGGAGATGATCATTTGCAGGTTTTGGACCTGGCAAATAACCAGATAATAAATGAAGCTAAAGTGCAAAACGTTAGAGCGATAACGATGAGCAATAATAAGATCTATCTTAATTGCCGGGGCATAGATGGCGGATCCAAAGCTGATCATCTGACCGTATTGAACAAGGATACTCTGGCCGTCCTCAAAACTATCCCTGGGACGTTTGGCCCCTTTGCTTTGACCTTCGAATAAAAGCCTAAGGTCCCGCCCGCTCATAGCCAAGTCGAAACATGACGCTGTGGTCATTAACCTGCGGTCACTGAGCCTGTCGAAGTGCCGGCCCGGCGCCGATCACTCGTTTTCTGCTTCCAATATCTTTATGGAAAGTGAATATAATGATCTTCAAGGTACGAACGATTACATTATTTATCAGCATTCTTCTGTTTCTTGCCTGTTATCAAGCAAAGGCCCAAGCGATACCAACTGCAAACTCTATTGTGCAGGTGAAAGACCTGGTCGTGGTTCCCATATTGAAGAAAGCAACTCCCGGCCGCTTCCAGATCAGCCAAAAGGATACAGCCCGTCTGGCCGACTCTTCCGGGATCTTCGACGCCATGACCAGTTTGCAAATGCTCCCCGGGGTCGGCTCAAATGGTGGGCTTGATGCAACTATGTATATTCGCGGCGGAGAAGGTTATCAGCTAGTCTCTTTTCTGGACAAAACTCCGATCTATCGGCCGTATTTCTGGGGCGGTGGTGTTTCCTTGTTTAATTCCAGGCTCGTAAAAACGGTTGACTTCTTTCCGGGGGGCTTTGGGGTAGAGTACGGCCAAAGTTTGTCCGGGATAATAGATGTAAAACTTAGAGATGGCGATATGTATCAGCCTCATAGTGAATTGGACATCAGTTCCCTGGAGGCGAACTACTTTAACAGTGTGCCGATAGAAGAAGGAAAGTCAGCGCTTTGGATCGACTATCGCCGGACCTTTTATGACCTGCTGGCTCCTTTCTACATTAATTCTGAACAGCCGGTTCAAATGCCGTTCTTGCAGACCTTGCAAATAAAATATTCCGCTCAGCCTAATGCCCGCAATAAACTTTGGCTGGACCTGGCCTATTTTAACGACGGAATGAAAGTCCCTGCGGATATGTTGGCGGACAACGGTAATAGTTCGGGCTATTCTAATTATAATATCCAGCGCCTGCTTGCCGGCTTTGGCTGGGAAACAGTAATTAGTACCCAACTGCAAAACGCCTTGCTTCTTTCCTTTGGCCAGGACGAAGGCGGCTACTTTCGCGGTGGTGAGTACCGCAATGAAGAAAAGTTCTCGCTCAAGCCTATGACCCTCAGCAGTGATCTCACGTATATTATGAATAGAGCTCATGTTCTGAAGTTAGGGTTTAATTGGCATCAGGAAAAATATCAGGAGGAGGTTGCCGGCAATGACATAAACTATGGGGCGATCGTTTCTGCCTATCAGGCAAAGATCGCCTTATCTGCCTTTTACCTTGAGGATAATTGGCAGATCAGCGATAAGTATCGCTTGACTTCCGGACTGCGTCTGGATAATTCTGCGATCGGCGATCATCCTGGCAGTTCGATACTCCAACCCCGGATCTCCTTGATATCTGACCTGGCTGACCAGACCAGACTTCGTGTTTATGCTGGCAAATATGTCCAGTCTGTCTTTTTGGCTGACCGGGACCTCAACGGCAATTATTCACTCGCTGATCTTAAGCCGGAAACTGCTGTTCATTACGGGCTGGGCCTGGAAAAATATTTAGCCAGGGATGTTCTGCTAAAAGCTGAAGTGTTCTACAAAGAATATCGGTCCTTGGCTTACGGCTCCTGGGCCGGTTTGGCTTATGTTAATAA
>JBAZXJ010000165.1:0-992 GCA_041659865.1 Candidatus Margulisiibacteriota bacterium
GGTCCTCCGCAGTTGCTTGCCTGTCGCAGATCCTGCTGATGGTATTCTCGACGATCATCCGGCCGCCGCTCATTTTTTCGTTACGGTTAAAATAACCCAGAAAACGGTAGCGCGCGCCTGACCGATTTGGATCGGTGGACCAGCCCAGGTTCTGTTTTTGCGAAATTTGCAGAGCGATCTGATCGATCGGACAATCCGGATAATGGCCAAGGGAAACCAGGAGACTTAACAGATCGGCATCTTCTTCCCGGCCCTGATAATTTCCGGCCAGAGCAGCCTTGATCACATCCGCCCTCGCATCAGCAAAATTGTTCAATAGCGGCAAGCCCTGGTTGATCTCCACGAACATGCAGTTGAGACGGTTGGTCTGCAAAGTCGCCCAAACTTTATCCTTGTTGGCGGAATTTCCGTAATAGACCTTGCGCATGAACAATTCTATCTCGCGTTCAACGGCGTTCTGTCCTCCCCAGCCGAAATGCACCAGCATTTTTCCGGCACGTTTGGATTTATCTTCGTTCAAAGGAATGTCTTCAACCGCAGGAGCGGTCAAATAACTTTTCATGTTCACGAAACTCATAATGGTCTCGACCGAGTAATACATGATCGAGGACTGTAATAGAACAGCAGCCAGTTTTTCCATCCCGGAATAATGGCCCAGCCAGGTCGTGGCGATCGCGCCGAGAAAAGCAACATTGCTGGCGATACCCGCGGTCAAGACACCGCGTAACAAGCGATTCTGTCCTGCTACCGCATGGACATTACTGGTCGTATCGGGCATGGCGTTCTGTCTGGCTTGCGCCAGCAGATCAGTTATCGCCGCTGCTCTTCTCACATGACCGGCATTTTCGCGCGACTCCAGGGACGTAGCCGGAGTGCGCCTCGCGTAATACAAAGCTAGGCCGGTAGTAACGGCAGTAGCCGCTAAAAAGGCGCTCCCCGATAAGCTTTGGGCCAAAGTTTCATACGCACCTTGCAGTTTGTCCGTTTCCGAA
>JBAZXJ010000165.1:1002-4362 GCA_041659865.1 Candidatus Margulisiibacteriota bacterium
TCTTAATTGTTTCGGCCGCAGCTGCTTCAACCTCTACCGCAGTTCCACCAAGGACCATCGCCATACTTGCTACCGCCAAGGAACGATAAAATGAACCAGTCTGATTGCTTTGTTCATGCAAAGCTTTACGCACACCTTCCGGCAGCATGGAAAAATAAACTTTGCGTAAAAGGTCTTTACTTAAGCCGGCGGCTTCGTCATATTTTTTCCCAGCTTGTTCAACGCTACTGCTTCCGGTCAGCAGGACAGGATCGATATTGTTGCTAGGAGTATTTTTGGGAGTTATTGCTTCAGCAAGACCCTGTCTGGCTTTTTCGTATAACAAAGATATCCCGCTGACGGCCTGGCTGTATAAAGCCGAAGGGAGACCGATACTGCTGGTAGTTGTATTGCTAACCACATTACTTGCCGCTGTCGTATTTGAGGAAACGATCTTGGCGGAAAAATAGCGGTATTGTTCTTTTTTGCTCTCAGGGTTAGACATCTACAGCCGGCTCCTTTTTACTATTTCGAAAAGCGGGATTTTACCCTCTCAATTAGCTTATCGGCAGTACCACATATTTATTGCATTTCGTTTTCAGGGCCCTACATATATGTTCCCACTTTATTTATCGTTTAAACCAGCTGTTATCTTGTGGTTTGTACCAGAGTTTTTAGTTAATGGCAAGGCCTTTGCAGGGCTTGATCTTTCTGGAATAAAGAACTTAACAAAATATCATGTTACTTGATGTTTTGATCATTTCTGGCAAAAACATCGGTCATGAACGACGCCCCCTTTACTTCATCTGCCAAACAAAAAAGCCCTCAATTTTCCAGACACTGCCCTGCGGTTCGTGTTGGTTAATTAAGGGCCTCGGTATTTCCGTCAGCTCTATATACGATCAAGGCATAAGGACTATCTTCTCTCCTTTAGCTTTGCTTAGATCAATTTTCTGCTTTGGATGATCTGGGTACAGAGGACCGGCAAACCGTTCTGGACCTTGACCTGGACCTCACCGAACTGGATCTCTTTGAGCACCATCAAGAGGTTCGCTTCAGCCGGATGGATAAAAGTTTCGATGGTCGCCCCATGATCAGCGCTGGGCGGTAGTTGCACAGTTTTCACTGTTGCTTTTGACTCCTGGGCGTTAAAAATATTCTTGTTCTGCGCTGTCATTTTGCTAACTACCCTTCGTTAAAGAATGCTTTGTAGTTGTACCCTTCACTTCACTTCACTTCACTTCACTTATCTTATCGGTCCAGGCAGCTTATTGTTGCATTTTCAAATCCAGTGACGTTGACCGTGCCGACATTTGTGCTTCAGTAAAAGGCTGGTCCAAAATGCTTACGATAGAATCCCAATTCTTAATAAAGACAAAATCATCGGCAGAACAAAATGACCCGTCATCGACGGTGTACATATCTATCGCCCTGGAAGCGGTAAAACCCTTGACCAGAACTGGCAAGAGATCTTTCCGCGCTTGTTCAGATAAAGAATATTTTGCAACTAATTCATCCCTGACTTTTTCCAATTCCGGAAGCAATATGTCGTAGAATTGATGGTCCGGCACATAGGAGCCTTTGAATTTTAGAAATAGATAACTATATCCGCCCTGATCATAGAAACCCATCTCGGCTTTATCGGGGGAGAACCAGGTCGCCCAGACTCCCTTGCCCAGATAGTTATGTTCTTTGGCTTTTTGCGGATCGAAGCCGTTGAGGATAATGCTTCGCCGGTCCCAAAGATCGCCCAGGAAGCTTTTCCGCTCGATGCAGTTGACCAGATGGGCCAGCTGACATTCCTGATCGCGCTTGATAGTTAGCTTCGGCTCGATCTCGGCAAAGCGCTTCTCGACCATGCTGGTGCAAAGCAGGATCTCCAGCGCAGGTTCAGGGATGCAGTTTATAGACGATACACCTGTCGGGCTAACTTGGGTGGTAGCCTGGACAGAGCTACTGTGCAAGAGATCAGTAGCGATGATCTTGGCAGCCAGGTATTTCGCTCCACCAGTTTTCTTTAAATTATACAACGCGCCAACTCTCCCTTTTATCAGACCATAGCGATGCTCTAATAATCTTATCGTTCGCCTCTCAAATATGTTGCAATAGCGACAGGAACGCGGCCTAAAACCGCTAACAAGAACTTGCAATTTCTCATTGATATTTTCGTTAAGAGAGCATGACGATGTTTAAGATCATGGCCGGACCGGTCGACAAGCCTAAAAATGATCATGACCTGGAAAACGGGCTCAAAGAGGCAATACAGCGGATCGAGCAACTGCTGCAGAGCCGAACAAGCACTATAGTTATTGCCGTTGCCGGCGGGACCTGTTCCGGAAAAACGACCCAGGTCGCTGAATATCTTAACAAGCATTTTGGCCTTCTCTCCCAGATCTACTCCCTGGACCATTATTACCAAGGTCTTAGCTTTAACCAGAAAATGAAACTACAAGGAATAGAGATCGGCTGGGACCAGCCAGAAGCGCTTGATCTCGAGCGTTTGGCCCAGGACCTTAGGGCCCTCAAGAGCGGTAAAGCAGCAAAGCGACCGATCTACAATATGCAAAAGATGGAGCGAGATGGTTTTGAAGAAGTTAAGCCGACCCGGATCATTTTGATCGAAGGGCTCTTTGCTTTGCACAGCCTGCTCAAAGACGAAAGTGACCTAAAAATATTCGTTCATGCCGACCGCACCAGTCGACTTCAGCGCCGGAAAGAAAGGGATGCGATCCGCACCCCGCAATTTACGGCTCAGCAGGTCGAAGAATTATTTCTGGAAGCAGAGCGGATGTATGAACGGCATGTCGAACCGACCAGGTCCTTAGCCGACATCCTGATCAATAACTGATCATTCCTTGATCTTCTCCAGCGTATAGGTCTTGCCGTCAGGATTAACGTTCAATCTTAAGGATCTCATTTCCGGCAGTTCCCGGTCGGGATTATCAAAGAACTGGATGTCCAAGCGATAACTGCGGACCATGTTGTCGTTTTGGTCATTGAAGACAGGCTGGACATTGACCAGGAGCCCTTCAGTTTTAAAAAAGTCATTGGTCAAACCAAGAGCTTTAGGGATCGCCTTGTCCAATCCCGTTCGCTCTAGTTTAGCCTTGAGCAAAGTCGCCAGGTCGATCTCGATGGGAACATGATATTCCTTGAACAGCCCATTTAGCTCAGCAACTGCTGTAAGATCAAGACTGCTGGTGTCGGCCAGGCCGTCGATCACCTTAAGCGTTCTTTGATAGAGCGGCAGGTCCTTCTGTTTCAGTTCGTCCAGAAAGCGCGGCAGTTCTTTTTCCTTGATGTTAGTGGTAACTTCTTTCCCGTTATTCTGGATCGCCATACGATAGATGAGCAAGGAAGACCGAAGATGTTCATCCCTTA
>JBAZXJ010000166.1:0-4320 GCA_041659865.1 Candidatus Margulisiibacteriota bacterium
GATGGGTGATCTTGATCACATCCTGTTCGATGATCGGGCCTTCGTCCAGTTCTTGCGTAGCGTAATGGGCCGTGGCGCCTATGATCTTCACTCCGCGTTCGAAAGCTTGCTGATAAGGTTTAGCTCCGGCAAAGGCAGGGAGAAAACTGTGGTGAATATTAATAATAGGATATGGATACTGTTCGATGAATGACCCGCTTAGTATTTGCATATACCTGGCCAGTACCAGAAGATCGGTTTTACCTTCGATCTGTTTTAAGATATTTGCTTCCTGTTCCAGTTTATTTTTCTGCTCAATATGATAATGATGGAACGGGATATGGAAATCAGCGGCGATCGCGCCGGCATCTTCATGGTTACTAATAATAAAGGGGATCTCCACCGGCAGTTCTTCGGCTTTCCAGCGCCAAAGCAATTCCATAAGACAATGGGTCTGATGGGATACGAACAGGCCAAGCCGTTTTTTGTCGGCAGAATAATTTATCTGCCAATCCATCTTGAAGCGTTCGGCTAATTCGGCAAAGGCCTGGTTAAAAACTTCGCGTGATAATTTAAAGCTGGCCAGGTCGAATTCCAAGCGCATGAAAAAACGGCCGTGTTCAAAGTCGGTCGAATGCTGGTCGCTGCGGATTATATTGCCGTTATTCTGGAAGATAAAATTCGTTACCGCGGCCACGATCCCCTTTTGGTCGGGACAACAGATCAGCAGACGGGCGGTATTATGTTCAGCCAAGTTTATTTCCTGTATTAGCTTGTTTCAGCTCGGTATATAACTTCATTATATCATTGATATAGCGGTCGGTCGCAGCTTTCCAGTTGCCGTTATTTCTAGCCACAGCGTTAGGTCCTTCCAGGTATGAAGCCAAGCCCCAAACGGTTTTATTCGCTTTATCTTTCCAGCGGTTGATCAGGCCGGAAATATAATTGACCGTCCCACGTACGTTTTCTTCTATATTATACGGGTCCTTGATGTTCATGCCCTTGAGATTAAAATCCATGAACTGGCCCAAGCCTTTGGCGCCATGCTTGGAAACAGCCCTGGCATTGAAATGGGATTCGCGGTCGATCAAGGCGGCTATCAGCAAGGGGTCGACATTTTTTTCTTTGGCGTAGAACACGATAGTATTGGAAATAAGTTCTGCTTCATAAGCGGGCACGGATCTGCGCTTGGTGATTATATAGTTATAAATAGTCTTTGCTTCCTGGCTGTCTTTTTCCAGATAGCCTGGAGGCGGAACATCTACGGACTTAACGTTGCTATCACCGGAAGAGATAACTGTTTGCTCTTCGTTTAGAGTATTAGCTGCTACGATCTGCTGGCCGTCGGAATGGTAGGCGACCGCACTGTCCCGGTTCGCTCCGGAAGAGAAAAGAGAAAGAAAAAGTATCAGCACAACAGCGCTTGGTATAACATCCATTTCGCTCATATTATAGCAAATTTCCTGATTTGCAAACAGATGTTGATTATGCTATTTTATGTTCGGCCCGACTGCACGCGTGATTTACTAAGAGTAGTGAGCCAACATTAAACAAAAGGGGATCGGCCTGCTACTGAAGCCCTCGCGTGGAGGTAGCGACGATCATTAATATGCGTTTCGGCGCATAACCCACCGTTGATACTTCGGTTCAACGTACCTTTATAAACACGATGCAGTGGGGCTACTGTTGATCTAACGTCAAAATAGAGAACATAATTAAGGGTGAGGATCACCCTTATTTTTTTTGACGTTAGATCAACAGGGAATGGGAAATAGGAAATTGGGAATAGGGGATCATAATGGCCGTTAAAATAGTGATCGGGACGCAGTGGGGGGATGAAGGAAAGGGTAAGATAACCGATATCCTTTCGGAAAAAGCTGATATCGTGGTGCGTTACCAGGGCGGGAATAACGCTGGTCATACGGTAGTGATCTCCGGCAAGGTCTATAAACTTCATTTGATCCCTTCAGGTATTTTTTATCCCGGCGTGGTCTGTGTCGTGGGTAACGGTGTTGTGCTCGATCCGCAGGAATTTATCAAGGAAGTCGATCTCTTGAAAAAGAACGGGATCAAGGTCAGCCCCGATAACCTAAAGGTAAGCAAGACCTGCCATATCATCCAAGCCGAACATAAAGAACGTGATATCCAGGCCGAGTCCAAGCGCGGCGAGGCCAAGATCGGCACGACCATGCGCGGGATCGGTCCGGCGTATGAAGACAAGATCTCCAGACATGGCCTGCGCGCGGAGCAATACGGCAAAGAACTTGAACCATATTTGATCGACAGCGTGGTCTATTTGAACGATGCTGTAAAGCAAGGCAAGAAAATGGTCCTGGAAGGTGCGCAGGGAACGATGCTCGATGTTGATCATGGTACCTATCCTTATGTTACTTCTTCAAATCCAACGGCCGGCGGTGCTTGTACAGGTAGCGGTTTGGGCCCGACCTGTATCGATGACGTTCTGGGTGTGGTAAAGGCTTACAGTACCAGGGTCGGCGAAGGCCCTTTCCCTACAGAATTAAAAGATAAGCTTGGCGAAGAAATTCGGACCATAGGCCATGAATTTGGTACGACTACCGGACGTCCGAGAAGATGCGGCTGGCTGGACCTGGTCGTGCTGCGGCATGCGGTGAGGATCAACGGGCTGACCGAACTCGTCATTACCAAGATCGACGTTTTAGACACTTTGCCTTTGCTTAAGGTCTGTACGGGATATAAATATAAAGGCAAGATACTGAAAGATTATCCAAGTGATCTGGAAGTCTTTAAAGAATGTGAACCTGTATTGGTCGAATTTGCCGGCTGGCAGTCCGATCTGACCAAACTTACCGACAAGAAAATGCTTCCGCCGAATGCTCTAAAGTATTTAGAATTCATCGCCCAGGAAACCGGCGTGCCGATCTCGATAGTTTCGGTCGGGGCGGATCGGGAACAGACGATATTTATGAAATAGAAGTAAAGAATTAAAGAAGTAAAGAAGTAGAAAATACAGGAAGAGGCCTCGGGGAGGTAATTAAATACTATAGAGAGAAATGTTATTCTCCTTATATTCTTTATTTCTTTACTTCTTTAATTCTTTACTTCTTGCTATTCTTTGTCTCGGGGGGGTATCGCAGTTAACAAAGGCTGGTCATGGAAAAACGAGTTGTTGTAACCGGCATCGGCGTGCTTGCTCCCAACGGGATCGGACGCCAGACTTTTTGGAAGGCCTTGCGTGACGGCAAGTCAGGCATTGCCAATGTGACCCGCTTTGACGCTTCTGATTACCGTTCCCGCATCGCGGGCGAAGTTTTGATCGATCCCCATAAATTCCTGGACCATAAACGCGCCAAACGCTTAAGCTTCTTTTCCCAGATGGCCATCATTTGCGCCAAGGAAGCTATGGCAGATTCCGGTCTGGACCTGGCGAAATTGGCTCCTGAGGACCTCGGTGTAGTTATTGGTACGGCCGCCGGGGGTATGGACCGTGCGGAAGAACAGCATAACATCATGCGGGATAAAGGTCTGGCCAGAGTTGATCCGTACTTTACCGCCGCTATGATCCCAAATGCTGCTACCGGTGAGATCTCCCTTGAGTTTGGCGCCAGAGGCGTGAGTATTACTATCTCCACCGCCTGTTCTTCCGGAATGAATGCGATCGGCTATGCGTATGATTGTATCCGCAACAGCAGGGCGGACGTGATCATTGCCGGCGGTTCTGAATCTCCGGTAACTCCTTTGACTTTCGGCGCTTTTAGTATCGCCCACCAATTATCGGCAACCAATGATTTTCCGGAAGAAGCTTCCCGGCCCTTTGAACGCGACCGCGATGGTATGGTCTTAAGCGAGGGTGCGGGGATCTTGATCTTGGAAGAGCTGAAGCACGCCTTGAGCCGGGATGCCAATATCTACGCTGAAGTGGTCGGTTATGGTGTGACCTCGGACGCCTATAGTATGCAGACCCTTGATCCAGCAGGAGGCAGTGCCGGACGTGCCATAGAGATCGCCTTGAAAATGGCCCGCTTGAACGCGGATGATATCGATTATATCTGTGCCCATGCCATAGGTTCTCATCGAGGCGACCGCAAGGAAATAAACGCTGTAAAGCGTTCTCTAAAGGAACACGCCTACAAAACCCCGATCAGTTCCATCAAATCCATGACCGGACATCCTTTTGGTGCGGCCGGAGCCTTGCAGGCGGTTGCGGCTCTGATGACCATCTCTACAGGGGTTATCTCCCCAACGATCAACTTCGAGCTTTCTGATCCGGATTGCGACCTGGATTGCGTGCCAAATACAGCCCGCCAGGCTGCAGTTAAGACAGTTTTGATGAATTCCTTCGGACTTGGGGGGAATAATGCC
>JBAZXJ010000167.1:0-4319 GCA_041659865.1 Candidatus Margulisiibacteriota bacterium
TGGTCGAATATAACAACAGCGTCGCTGAACTGGTCGATCTGAAATTCGGCTACTGCCGACTGGTCATCGCGGCTTTGCAAGAGGACAATATCAAGAAATGCTATCCCAATATGCGTATCGCGACCAAGTTCGTGAATACTGCCGGGGAGTACTTCAAAAAGATCGACCTGAACGTCGAGCTGATCAAACTTTATGGGTCGGTAGAACTGGCGCCGGTAGCCGGCCTGGCCGACGCTATCGTTGACCTGACCGCGACCGGGAAGTCCCTGGCTGAGAACGGTCTGGAGATAGTTGATACAATTATGGGATCTACGGCCCGCCTGATCGCCAATAAAGTAAAACTTAAGACCAATTTCGACGAGATGATCGCTTTAGCCAAGAACTTGCAAAAGCTTTCAGGGTAGGGCGATGAAAGAAATTACCCTTCCCATCCCCGGAGATAAATCAATATCGCACCGCGCGGTGATCTTTGCCAGTTTATCCAACTATAAAGTTTCCTTCAGTAATTTTCTGGCTGGCGAGGACTGTATCAATACTATCCAGTGCTTCCGCGAAATGGGCGTGGCCATCGTGCAGAAGGGCTCAGCGGTCACGGTCCAGGGCGTAGGTTTGCAAGGGCTTAAGAAGCCTGGCAAAGCTCTCTATGTTGGCAATTCCGGTACGTCGATCAGATTGCTGACCGGTATTCTGGCCGCGCAGAAATTTGATTCTGAGATCAGCGGAGATAGCTCTATCCAGACCCGGCCGATGAAGCGGATCATCGAACCTTTGACCCTGATGGGCGCGAAGATCTCCGGACAAGAACGTGAGGGGAATATCTATCCTTCCCTGAAGATCCGCGGCGGGCAACAATTACAGGGCCTAAGCTACAAGATGCCGGTGGCCAGCGCTCAAGTCGATTCCTGCTTGCGCCTGGCAGGATTGTGCGCCGGAGTTGATGTGCAGATCGATAAGCAGGGCATGCAGTACCGCGATCATACGGAAAAGATGCTGCAATGGTTCAAAGCCCTGGAACAGGGCAGTTTGCATTTCACTATACCTTCGGATATTTCCTCCGCAGCTTTTTTTATCGTGGCCGGATTGCTCAAGCCGAATACGAAGATAATTCTGGAAAATATCAACTACAACCCGACCCGTAACGGGATCATCAAAGTGCTGCAAAGCATGGGTGGAAATATTACCGTGATCAAGAAGCTTTTTGATCCACAAATATATCTTGAACCGGTCGCTGATATAATAGTCGAGTCCAGCAAGTTACGCGGCACGCTCATCACTAAAGAACTCATCCCGACCCTGATCGACGAGATCCCGATCATCGCTTTAGCCGCCGCTCTGGCCGTAGGCACGACTGAGATCTTGGGCGCGGAGGAACTGCGTTACAAGGAAAGTGACCGTCTAAAGACAATTGCCCAGGGTATCAACATGAGCGGGGGTAAGATAACGGAAAGACCGGACGGCTTGCTCATTCAGGGTGTGGCCAGTTTATGGGGCGGGTCGGCCTGTTCGACTTCTGGCGACCACCGTATCGCCATGATGCTGCAGATCGCCAACCTGGTAGCCAAACAGGGGATAACTGTTGATGATACGGAATGTATCAAGACGTCTTTTCCGGAATTTGGTGAAATGTTAAGACAGATCCAATAATTAACCCTTTAATTCACTTTTGCTAAGATGGCCTCTCGCAAGGCCCCCTAAATCCTCCTAAAGGGGGACTTCAAAATTCTCTATATAGATTGTCTGGAATGTTATTGCGCACCATGTTTGTGTCTGAAAATTCATTTCTTTGAAAAAGTCTTCAAGTCACCCTGTAGGGGGATTTAGGGGGCCTGCCGCTATTTTAAAACCGCCATCTTTCCTTTAACGACCTTACTTCCGCTGCCGTTCTGCGCTGTCGCTTTCAGAAAATAGAAATACACGCCGTTAGGCAATATCCTGCCGTCCTTGTCTTTGCCATCCCAAACCATCTCATAGTATTGGCCGTCAGCGCGGGTTACACTATTTAAGGTGCGGATGCGTTTCAGATTGATATCAAAGATGTTCACTTCCACGTCCGCCGGACTGCTGACCCGAAAAGCTAATTTGGTGTTCTCCAGATCAGGGTTGAAAGGATTAGGGTAGTTCAGCGGCTTGCTGTCTGAGTCGGTCGGACCTTTGATCGTAAAACCATTTGAACCAAGGATCAGGCTGACCCGTGGCAGGACGGTTTGCACAGCACTAATATCCGTTAAGGTAATATCTATATTGTGCAAGCCGTTGGCATAAGCACTTAGATCAAGCCGGAAATTATTCCCGCTAACCGTTATATAACTGCCGGCCAGGGCAGTGCCATCCACAGAAACAGCGATACTGGCCACGTTAACCGCCTGAAAGGTCAGGACCTTATCGGGCAGGGCATCGCCGTTATACAGGTCCAAAGAAGCCATTTTGATCTCGGTCAAATATGCGCCCGCAACTGGAACACGAACTACATTGGCCGGATTCAAGTCCGTTACTGTCAAATAGTAATCCATCTGGGTGACACTGGTCGGGGGCAGGTCGGCGTAAAACTCATTGCCCGCACCCTTGTTCATCGTAGCAGCGGCCCATGATCCGCCGAGGTATTTGTAATTAACGAGCGCGGTAATGCTATTCCCGGTAACCAGGCTCACGTTGTCAACGATATTAGCGGTCACATGAATGCTGGAATTCTTGAAAGCGTATGGCAGGCGCTGATGTGTCATTGTCGGGGCAGTAAGGTCAGTATAGTAGACGGCCAGTTTAGCGTTCACCACACCGGCGCCGTAATCGTTATCGTTGCCAGCGGCACCTCGATCCGTCGCGGTATTTTTAATGATGCTTTTTATTTCATCCGGACCAAGCGAGGGATTAGCTTGCAGCATCAGCGCCACAACTCCGGACAGGTGCGGACAGGCCATGGACGTTCCAGAAAGATAGGAGTAACTTCCGCTGGCTGTCGGGTAGGTTGAATTAATACCGACCCCAGGCGCGCTGATGTCAGGTTTAACGTAGCTTACCCCGCCCCAGCTGATCGGTCCGCGGCTGCTAAAATTAGCGATATCGTTGGAACCGTTAACAGCGCCAACCCCAAGAGCATTAGGACAATTCCCAGGACTGGTCGAAGTTTCCGTTCCCGGACCGCTATTGCCGATCGCGGTCACCGGCACGACCCGCAGGTTGTAGAGGTTATTTATAAAAGATAAATAGTCGGAAAAAGCCCCAGGGGTATCTTCACCAAGAGACATATTTATAACTTTTGCCCCGTTATCTACTGCCCAGCCTGCAGCAGTGGCCAGATTAGAAAGCTCACCGTTCCCGCTGTTATCAAAAACCCGGCCGATCAAGAGCTCGGCGCGCGGAGCGACCCCGATCCCGTTGCCGGCGGCGATCGTTCCTGCTACATGGGTCCCATGTCCGCTATGGTCAGAAGCGTCGGCGTTATCACCGGCAAAATCCCTTTTAGCGATGATCTTGCTGGCTAATAGAGGGTGAGTATAGTCCGCGCCGGTATCCAGTACCCCGATTTTAACCCCGAGGCCATCGACAGGAATACTATTGACCCGGTAGTTGTCCCAAACACTATCGGCGTAGATCTGCGAGATATTGCTTTGCGCTGAACCGGGAACTACCTTCTGAAAACCAGCTGGCCTGTCTATCGGCTGGGGCGAACGGATCGGCCAGTCCACTTCGATCTTCTTGATGTCAGTACGGCTATTTAGGCTGTCCAGAAAACTTGCCGGCGCGCTGATCTTGATGGCATTGAGCAGCCAGAGGTTATCAAAACTTGAGATGGTCCCGTTCTGTTTCGCCTCGCGCAGCAGAGCGGTAAGCGATCGCTGGCCGGAAAGTACCGCTTCTTTATATGCCATTGCACTTGTCTTCCTGGCCGCCTGCTTTAATGCCGCAGTATCTTTCAGCCAGATGATCGCCTGGACATTGCCATTGGGGGCGATAGTTCGAGCCTGTTGTTTAAGATAAGGCGAGACCAGGTCGGCAGAGAACAAGGGCAGGGCACAGGTCAAAAGAAAAATGAACAATAATGGTTTTCTCATGATGGAATTAATATAGCACAACATCAAATTGCGGTGTAGAGACCAACGACTCCGTCATTGCAAGGAGTCTTCGACGAAGCGATCTCTTTAACGAGATCGCAACGTCGTCAGCCAAAGTGCTGACTCCTCGCAATGCCGCCAGGGTATCCTTGCTTTCCTGCCTTTCCTGCTTTCTTGTATTATTGGTCCATCCCCTCCAAATATAGATTGCAATGTGTATGTGCGTCCTGCTATGATTAATAAGAAGATAGAAGGAAAGATTTTCACCTA